>NZ_JBICKE010000101.1:0-58250 GCF_043103865.1 Pseudomonas sp. yb_5 | reverse complement strand
CAAAGCTTCAGGGCCGCTCAGCTGCGGAGTGTTCCTCCGCCACCGGCGTCCCCCGCCCGGCTTCCTGATGCCACTGCAGGGCGATCAGGATCAGCGTAGGCACCCCCAGCAAAGCAGTGATCAGGAAGAAGTCGTGGTAGCCGAACTTCTCCACAATAACGCCCGAATACCCGCCGATCAGCCGCGGCAACAGCAGCATGATCGAACTGAGCAGCGCGTATTGGGTCGCCGAGAACTTCAGATTGGTCAGGCTTGACAGGTAGGCCACAAAGGCCGAGGTAGCCATGCCGGAGCTGAAGTTGTCCAGTGAGATGGTCACCACCAGCATTTCCAGGTTCGGCCCCATGTCAGCCAGCATCAGGAACAGGATGTTGGTGCCGGCAGAGGCTACGCCGCCGATAAACAGGATGGGCATGATGCCGAAACGTACGATCAGCAGACCGCCAACCCCGGCGCCGACCAAGGTCATGATCAGACCGAAGATCTTGCTGACGCTGGCAATCTGGTCCTTGGTGAAGCCCATGTCGATATAGAACACGTTGGCCATCACCCCCATCACCGTGTCCGACATGCGATAGGTGGCGATCAGGCCTAGCAGCAGCAGAGCCTGCCAGCGGTAGCGGGTGATGAAGTCGTTGATCGGGGTCAGCACGGGGGCCAGGCCGCGACGACCGAGGCTCGACAGGCAGGCCCAGGACAACAGCACGTAGAGGATCAGGCGCAGGAAGGCGCGGTCTTCCAGCAGCAGGTCAAGCGGCGTGGCATCACCGGAGATCACACTGGACCAGCCGGTATTGAACATCTGGGTGAAGCTGGCCGGTACCGAGACCAGCAGGATGATCAGCACGAACACCGAGGCCATCTGGTGCACCAGCCCGTAGCGCGCGGCCGACAGTTGGGTGCGCATGGGCACTGACGGTTCGCGCATGACCAAGGTGGTGAACAGGGCGGGCAGCATCATCACGCCGAACATCACGTAAGTACCGGCCCAGGCCTTGTGCAGGTAGCTGAAGCCGGTAGAGCCGAACCACTCGGCGAAGAACAGGGCACCGGCCGTGGCGAGCAAGGCAGCCACCCGATAGCCGGCCATGTAGCTGGCAGCAAGCGCGGCCTGGCGCTGGTCGTCGGCAATTTCCAGGCGGTAGGCGTCGACAGCGATGTCCTGGGTAGCCGAGGCGAAGGCCACCAGTACGGCCATGGCAATCAGCCAGGAGAGGTGTTGTTGCGGGTCGCACAGGCTCATGCCGACCAGCCCGATTACCACCAGCGCTTGCGACAACAGCAGCCACGAACGCCGGCGCCCGAGGCCGCCAAGCAACGGCAGACGCCATTGGTCGAGCAGCGGTGACCAGACCCACTTGAAGGCGTAGGCCAAGCCAATCAGGCTGGCATAACCGATGGTTTCACGGGCAACGCCGGCTTCGCGCAACCATACCGACAGGGTCGAGAACACCAGCATGTAGGGCAGGCCGGCGGCGAAACCGAGTAGCAAAAGTACCAAGGTTGACGGGCTGGCATAGGCAGCAAGCGCAGCGCGCCAGGTTTTACGGGGCATGGGCCAACATCTGCCTCAAGTTTTCGAAAACAAAGCGCGCACTCTAACCGCTGTGCTCCATTGGGCGCCAGCCATGGCGCGTCATATCCACACGATTGTTGCTTACATTCACACCTTCCTCGCGTAACCGCGCCCGTTGTTCATCGCCCGACGGCGTGCCCAGCGCCAGGCTCAGCCGGCCACCTGCGCCAAGCACCCGATGCCAAGGCAGGCGAGTGTCTGCAGGCAACTGCCCCAAGGTGCGGCCAACCCAGCGCGCCGCACGGCCAAGCCCAGCCAGTTCGGCCAGTTGGCCATAGCTCACCACCTTGCCGGGTGGCACTTGGCCAAGTACTGAATACAGCGCCGTTCGTCGGCCCTCGGCCGAATCAAGGGCGTGCTCATATCCATCAGACATCTCGCCCGCCTTGGGCTGCAGATGAAACCGGACCGGTGGTCCGGCAAATGAGAGTTGAACTCAACGGCATGCTCCCGGTCTGTCCTTGCTCTGGTCGTCGGTATCTGGATAATGCCCGGCTTTTTCGTCAAATCGAACCCTAGTCCGCAACCAAAGTCCGTTTATGAATTCTAGATCCTTGTTGTGCCTTCTTGCTGTTTCCCTGTGCGCCTCTCCGGTGTTCGCCGACACTGTGTGGATGAAGAACGGTGACCGGCTGAGTGGCAAGATCAAGGTCTTCGACGGCGGCAAGCTGCTGCTGGAAACCCCTTATGGCGGGTCAATCGCCCTGGACTGGAAACAGGTCCAGACGTTGGAAAGCGACCAGCAGATGCTGGTCAAGCAGGACGCCTACAGCGGAGAGAAAGCCAAGTCGCTCAAGGCCGCCGAGCCAGGCAAGGTGACCTTGGCCAATGGCGATTCACCGAAGACGGTGGAGCTGGCCAGCATCGAGCAGATCATGAAGCCCAGGCCGCTGATCGAGGATTTCGTGTGGAAAGGCAATGTCGACGTGGCGCTGGACTACAAGCGCGCCGAGAACGACACCGACGATTACGACGTGGGCTTCAAGACCACTGCCCGCCATGGCCGTTGGCGGCACAACGCCGAGGGTGAGTACAACCGCGAGACCAAGGACGACATCACCACCACCAACAACTGGAGCGCCGAGTACGCTCTGGACCGCTTTATTACCGAGAAGTGGTTCTGGCAGGGGCGTGCGGAATACAAACGCGATCACATCGAAGACCTGGCCCGCCAGCGCACCGTGGGTACAGGCCCGGGTTACCAGTTCTGGGACGATGAGCTGGGTGCGTTCTCGCTGGGTTCACTGATCAACCGCACTGATTTCGAGTATCGGGACGGCGGAAAGGATAATTTCTATTCTGCGGCCGTGAAGTGGGATTACACCCGCTACCTGATCGGCAAGAACGTGCAGCTGTTCACCAACGGCGAGTTCGCCAAGCCGCTGGGTGGCGTGGCCGACTATTCGCTGGATGCCGAGGTTGGCCTGCGCTACAAGGTCACCGAGTGGGCTTCGCTCAACCTCAAGGCAGAGAAGGATATCATCACGGGCACGCGTGAGAGTGACCTGGACAAGACACGCTATACCGCGGGCTTTGGCGTTACCTGGTAAGGCGTCTGGATGCAGGTCAGTGGCACAGGCAGCGGATAATGCTTATCTTGTCCCCAACCCGTCCGCCAGGAGCCGCCCTCAAGTGAGTACCAACGCCATTCGCCCCGCCCGGGAACTGCTGCTCAAGGAATACCGCGGCGTGCTTTCGACACATTCCAGGTCGATGCCTGGCTACCCCTTCGGTTCGGTCGTGCCGTACTGCCTGGACGCCCAGGGCAACCCGCTGATCCTGATCAGCCGCATTGCCCAGCACACCCACAACCTGCTGAAGGACCCCAAGTGTTCGCTGCTGGTGGGTGAGCGCGAGGCTGAAGATGTGCAGGCGGTAGGGCGCCTGACGGTGATGGCCGAAGCGCACAAGCTGGTCGACGAGGCCGTCATCGAGGCCGCCGCCGAACGCTATTACCGCTATTTCCCGGACGCGGCCAACTACCACAAGGCCCACGACTTCGATTTCTGGGTGCTGCAGCCGGTGCGTCACCGCTACATTGGCGGCTTCGGTGCGATCCACTGGCTCGACCAGGTGACCTTGGCCAACCCGTTCGCCGGCAAGGCCGAGGGCAGCATGATCGAACACATGAACAGCGATCACGCCAGTGCCATTGCCCACTACGTCGAACTGACCGGGTTGCCACAACACGTACCGGCGCAGATGGTCGGGGTAGACAGTGAAGGGATGCACCTGCGCATCGGTCAGGCAGTGCACTGGTTGCCTTTCCCGACTACTTGCAACACGCCGACACAAGTCCGCGAGGCCTTGGTTTTGCTGGCTCGCGCCGACAAGTGGGCGCATATGATGCAAGCCGAGGGTTGAAATCCGGAGCGCAGGCATCCATCTGAGGTCTTATTGGAAGGTTATCTTCCGTCGAGGAACCCTTGATGCGTGCTTTTCTACTGCTGTTTCTGATTTTTCCTGTGCTGGAGCTGTTCGTCTTCGTGAAGGTCAGCGCGGCAATCGGTTTCTTTCCGGCGTTGCTGCTGATCATCGCCGGCTCCGCCTTGGGTGTGCTGGTCATGCGGGTAGCCGGCCTGGCTACCGCATTGCGCGCCCGTGAAAGCCTGCAGCGCGGTGAATTGCCCGCCGAGGACATGTTCCAGGGCATGATGCTGGCCGTGGGTGGTGGCCTGTTGCTGCTGCCAGGCTTCATCAGCGACGTGTTGGGTGTGCTGTGCCTGCTGCCGTTCACCCGCCGCCTGGCTGCGCGCAAGATGCGCGAGCGTGCCGAGGCCCAGGCCATGCGCCAGCGTGCATTTCAGGATGACCCCTTCCAGGCGCAGCCGCGAGATGGCGGACACCGCCCGAACGTGATCGAAGGCGAGTACGAGCGCCGAGACAAATAAAAAAGACAGGGGCCGCGCAAGCGGCCCCGGTTTTTTTCGGCCTGATGAAAAATTTTCCATATCGAGCCTTGTAATTGAATATGGCGGCCTCATGTATGTGGTCACCGCAAGGTTTCTGGTGGCAACACCAGACATTACACAGGTGGTTCGCTCACAGCGGGCCGCCCCCGGCAACGCCGGACAGCATCAAAACCGCCGGTGTCGAACCGGCCGATGAAAACCACAATTTGGGAGAGATCGACAATGAAACTTCGTCCTCTGCATGACCGCGTAGTCATCCGTCGCAGCGAAGAAGAATCGAAAACCGCTGGCGGTATCGTCCTGCCGGGTTCGGCCGCTGAAAAACCAAACCGCGGCGAAGTTGTAGCCGTCGGCACCGGTCGCGTCCTGGACAACGGCGAAGTTCGCGCGCTGGCCGTGAAAGTGGGTGACAAAGTGGTTTTCGGCCCGTACTCGGGCAGCAACACCGTGAAAGTCGATGGCGAAGACCTGCTGGTCATGGCCGAGAACGAAATCCTCGCCGTTGTCGAAGGCTGATTTCCCCCCGACTTCCCGTTACTCCAAAGTTTTTCAAGGATTAAACGATCATGGCTGCTAAAGACGTAAAATTTGGTGATTCCGCTCGTAAGAAAATGCTGGTTGGTGTCAACGTTCTGGCTGACGCGGTAAAAGCGACCCTGGGCCCGAAAGGCCGTAACGTGGTACTGGCCAAGAGCTTCGGCGCCCCGACCATCACCAAGGACGGCGTTTCCGTCGCCAAAGAAATCGAGCTGAAAGACGCTTTCGAAAACATGGGCGCCCAGCTGGTCAAGGAAGTTGCTTCCAAGGCCAACGACGCTGCCGGTGACGGCACCACCACCGCTACCGTTCTGGCTCAGGCCATCGTCAACGAAGGCCTGAAAGCCGTCGCTGCCGGCATGAACCCGATGGACCTGAAGCGCGGTATCGACAAGGCAACTGCTGCCGTCGTTGCCGAGCTGAAGAACCTGTCCAAGCCATGCGCCGACTCCAAGGCCATCGCCCAGGTAGGTACCATCTCTGCCAACTCCGATAGCTCCATCGGTGAAATCATTGCCGAAGCCATGGAAAAAGTCGGTAAAGAAGGCGTGATCACCGTTGAGGAAGGCTCGGGCCTGGAAAACGAACTGTCCGTCGTAGAAGGCATGCAGTTCGACCGCGGCTACCTGTCGCCGTACTTCGTCAACAAGCCGGACACCATGGTTGCCGAGCTGGAAAGCCCGCTGCTGCTGCTGGTCGACAAGAAAATCTCCAACATCCGTGAGCTGCTGCCAGTTCTGGAAGCCGTTGCCAAGGCCGGCCGCCCACTGCTGATCGTTGCCGAGGACGTTGAAGGTGAAGCGCTGGCTACCCTGGTAGTCAACAACATGCGCGGCATCGTCAAGGTTGCTGCAGTCAAGGCTCCGGGCTTCGGCGATCGCCGCAAGGCCATGCTGCAGGACATCGCCGTCCTGACTGGCGGCCAGGTCATCTCCGAAGAAATCGGCCTGTCCCTGGAAACCGCTACCCTGGAGCACCTGGGTAACGCCAAGCGCGTCATCCTGTCCAAGGAAAACACCACCATCATCGACGGTGCTGGTGCTGATACCGAGATCGAAGCACGCGTCAAGCAGATCCGTGCCCAGATCGAAGAAACTTCCTCGGACTACGACCGTGAGAAGCTGCAAGAGCGTCTGGCCAAGCTGGCTGGCGGTGTTGCCGTGATCAAGGTGGGTGCCGGCACTGAAGTTGAAATGAAAGAGAAGAAAGCCCGCGTTGAAGACGCCCTGCACGCTACCCGTGCAGCCGTTGAAGAAGGCGTGGTGCCTGGCGGTGGTGTTGCCCTGGTTCGCGCCCTGGCAGCCATCATCGACCTGAAAGGCGACAACGAAGACCAGAACGTCGGTATCGCGCTGCTGCGTCGCGCTGTTGAATCCCCGCTGCGCCAGATCACTGCCAACGCCGGTGATGAGCCAAGCGTGGTTGCTGACAAGGTCAAGCAAGGTTCGGGCAACTTCGGCTACAACGCCGCTACCGGTGAATACGGCGACATGATCGAGATGGGTATCCTGGACCCAGCCAAGGTTACTCGCTCGGCGCTGCAAGCTGCTGCTTCGATCGGCGGTCTGATGATCACCACCGAAGCCATGGTTGCCGACCTGCCGGAAGACAAGCCAGCTGCTGGCATGCCTGATATGGGCGGCATGGGTGGCATGGGCGGCATGATGTAAGCCAGCCTTACCCCCTGCACCATCAAAAAGCCCCGGTTCGCGAGAACCGGGGCTTTTTTTTATTGCTGTCGGGGCCTCTTCGCAGCACAAGGCTGCGCTTGAGCCTTGTGCTGTGAAAGAGTGGATCAACCGACCAGCGGATCACCGACGTGCAGAATTTTCATGCCGTTGGTGCCACCGATGGTGTGGTAGCTGTCACCCTTGGTCAGGATCACCCAGTCACCTTGCTCCACCAGGCCACGTTTGAGCAGCTCGTCGACCGCCGCCTGGCTCACCTTGTCGGCCGGCAGCGCGGCCGGGTCGAAGGCAATCGGGTACACGCCACGGAACATCGAGGCGCGCGCCTGGGTGGCGCGGCGCGGCGACAGGGCGAAGATCGGTACATGCGAGCGCAGGCGCGACATGATCAGCGGGGTGTAGCCGCTTTCGGTCAGGGCGATGATCGCCTTTACGCCCGGGAAGTGGTTGGCAGTGTACATGGCCGCCAAGGCGATGCTTTCGTCGCAGCGCTCGAAGGTGGTGTGCAGGCGATGGCTGGACTTCTGGCTGGTCGGGTGCTTTTCGGCACCCAGGCAGATGCGTGCCATGGCCTGAACCGCTTCGATCGGGTAGGAACCGGCGGCGCTTTCGGCCGACAGCATCACCGCATCGGTGTTGTCCAGCACGGCGTTGGCCACGTCGGACACTTCAGCGCGGGTCGGCATCGGGTTCTGGATCATCGACTCCATCATCTGGGTCGCCACGATGACTGCCTTGTTGTTGCGGCGGGCGTGCTGGATGATCTTCTTCTGGATGGCGATCAGCTCGGCGTCGCCGATTTCCACGCCCAGGTCACCACGGGCAACCATCACCGCGTCGGAGGCGGCGATCAGCTTGTCGAGGGTCTCGTCATCGGCAACTGCTTCGGCGCGTTCGATCTTGGCCACCAGCCAGGCGCTGCCGCCGGCTTCGTCACGCAGCTTGCGCGCGTATTCCATGTCGCTGGCGTCACGCGGGAAGGACACGGCCAGGTAGTCCAGGTCCATTTCCGCAGCCAACTTGATGTCGGCCTTGTCTTTTTCGGTCAGGGCCGGTGCGGTCAGGCCACCACCTTTACGGTTGATGCCTTTGTGGTCCGACAGCGGGCCACCGATGATCACCACGCAGTGCAGGGCGTCTGCCGTGGCGGTTTCGACGCGCATGACCACACGGCCATCGTCGAGCAGCAGTTCGTCACCAACGCCGCAGTCCTTGACCAGGTCGGGGTAGTCGATACCGACGATGTCCTGGTTGCCTTCGGTCAGCGGGTGGGCGGTGGAGAAGGTGAACTTGTCACCGATCTTCAGTTCGATGCGCTTGTTGGCGAACTTGGCGATGCGGATCTTCGGACCCTGCAGGTCGCCCAGCAGTGCAACATGGCGGCCGTTCTTGGCGGCGATGTCACGAATCAGGCGCGCGCGGGCCTTGTGCTCGTCCGGCGTGCCGTGGGAGAAGTTCAGACGTGCCACGTCCAGGCCGGCGAGGATCAGTTGTTCGATCACTTCCGGCGAGTTGCTGGCGGGGCCAAGGGTGGCGACGATTTTGGTGCGGCGGATGCTCATGCACAGACTCCTATAGTGAAGCGCAGCGAAAGGCTACTCCTGAATCTCGCTGTAGTCATTGTTCCGTTGCACTACCTACGCCCAGGGCAGGGTGGCATTTGAACGGCGCAGGGTATCCTTGCAAAAGGGTGTGAAGATTTGCAGGCAAACGCCGATACACTGGCATCAAAGGAGATCCCCATGCGAGCCCTGATCGTTTTAGCCCTGGCCGCCAGCGCCGTCGGCTGCACCCGCTGGTCCATGGACCACCACTTGAACAATGCTTACCGCGCCTACGACCGCGGCGATTGCGCACGGGTCATGCTCGAACTGTCGCAGGTTGATCGCACCAGCCGGGCCCGGCCGTTCATCCACCCCGAAGTGTCACTGCTGCGCGGCCAGTGCCTGGAGCGTCAGGCGTTGTACGTGGACGCGGCGCAGACCTATCAGTACCTGATCCAGCAATACCCAGGCAACGAATATGCCTATCGCGCCCGAGCGCGTCTGCAGACACTGGAAAAACTCGGCCATTTGCGCGGTGCAGAAACGGCCGTGGCCAACCCGGTGACGACCGTACCTTGGCGCTAACACAAAGGTGTGGTTTATTTCACGAGATTTGCTGCGCGTGCTGCGCTAATCTGTAACTCAGTTGTTACAACAACCGCCAGTACCTTGTATTCCTGGCATCAGGTACGGAATACACCCGCGATCATGTTCAACAAGCGCAACATCGAACGTCATCAGCTACCTTGTGTCCTCAAGGTGTTCAACCGCTTTACCGGTCAGGAGATCGGTCAGCTAGGCAATGCCTCTGAAAATGGTCTGATGGTCATCAGCCAGCTACCCGTGCTGGTCGGGCCCGATTACGAGCTGCAGCTGCGTATGCCCCTGCATGGCGGCGGGCACCAGTTCGTCAACCTCACTGCCAGTTGCCTGTGGTGCCGCGAGGACCAGACGCCTGGGCACTACGATTCGGGCTTCATGCTGTTGCAGTCTCCGCGCGAGTACGATGATTTCGTCCGTTCGTTGCGCGATTATTTCAGTTTCCGCCCCGCCAACGCGCCCGTCTGAACGTTCGTTCTTCACAATCGCGCTAGAATCGGGTCGACCTCGATACAGGACGACCCCGTGACCTCCAGCATTTTCTGGCACGACTATGAAACCACCGGCATCAACCCGCGCTGCGATCGGCCGCTGCAGGTGGCCGGCGTGCGCACTGACTTCGACCTCAACGAGATCGACGAGCCGATCAGCCTTTATTGCCGGCCGTCGGACGACATCCTGCCGCACCCGGCGGCCTGCCTGGTGACAGGTATCACGCCGCAGCTGCTGGCGGAGCAGGGCCTGTGCGAAGCCGAGTTCATGACTCGTGTGCATGCCCAGCTGGCGCAACCGGGCACCTGTGGTGCCGGCTACAACACCCTGCGCTTCGACGATGAAGTGACCCGCTACAGCCTTTACCGCAACTTTTTCGATCCGTATGCCCGTGAATGGCAGGGAGGCAATAGTCGCTGGGACCTGATCGATATTGTGCGCACCGCCTATGCCCTGCGACCGGAAGGCATTCAATGGCCACAACAGGACGGGCGCACCAGCCTGCGTCTGGAGCTGCTGAGCAAGGCCAATGGCATTGACCACGGGCATGCCCACGAAGCGCTTTCCGACGTGCGGGCAACCATTGCCCTGGCCCGCCTGATTCGGCAGAAACAACCCAAGTTATATGACTGGCTGTTTCAGTTGCGCAGCAAGCATAAAGTGATGGAGCAGATCCGTTTGTTGCAGCCACTGGTGCATATATCCGGGCGTTTTTCGGCGGCGCGCAATTACCTGGGGGTCGTATTGCCATTGGCCTGGCACCCGCGTAATCGCAATGCACTGATTGTCTGCGACCTGCATCAGGAAACCCTACCGTTACTGCGGGAAAGTGCTGAAGTTTTACGTCAGCGCTTGTACACCCGGCATGATGAATTGGCTGAAGGTGAATTACCGGTACCGCTCAAATTGGTGCAGATCAATCGTTGCCCGGTAGTGGCGCCGCTGTCGGTATTGCGCCCGGTCGATCAACAACGATTGGGCCTGGACTTGACGTTGTTACAGTCGCGCGGCGAACAATTGGCCAGTCAGCAGGGGCAATGGCAGGAAAAGCTGGAACACATCTATGGCAAGGACGAGTTCGCCCCGAGTGAGGACCCGGAACAGCAGTTGTATGATGGTTTTATAGGTGACCGCGACCGGCGCTTATGCGAGCAAGTGCGTGCGCTGGAACCGGCGCAGTTGAGCCATGGCCACTGGATGTTCGATGATTCGCGTTTGCCGGAGCTGTTTTTCCGCTATCGGGCACGCAACTTCCCTGAAACCTTGACCCGCGAAGAGCGGCAACGTTGGTATGGCTTCTGCCAGCAACGCCTGAGCGACCCGCAGTGGGGCGCGCCGAATACCTTGGGCGACTTCGAACGAGCACGCCAGCAAGCCTGGGAGGGCGCCGACGAGGCGGGCAGGCGGGTGTTGGAGGCCTGGCAAATGCATGCTCGACAATTGCAGGAAAACTATTCAATCGGCTGATGGCTGGTAAACAAAAACGCCGGCAATGTGCCGGCGTTTTTATTGTGCGAAGCAAGAGGGCGTATGCGGATAATCAGTCCAGCAGGGTTGCCCAGCTTTCAACCACGTCGCCGCCCCAAGTGGCTTTCCACTCTTTCAGGGTCTTGTGGTTGCCGCCTTTGGTTTCGATCACTTCACCGTTGTGCGGGTTCTTGTATTGCTTGACCTTGCGCGCACGCTTGGTGCCGGTAGTCTTGACCGAACCACGAGGTGCCTTGCTCAGTTTCGACTCTGGGTCGAGCAGGGCAATCACGTCGCGCAGCGACTTGGAGTACTCGCCCATCAGTGTGCGCAGTTTGCCTTCGAACTCCAGTTCTTTCTTCAGCTTGTCATCCTGCGACAGATTGGCCAGGCGGGCCTGAAGTTCCTTGATGGCTTCTTCGGTAGCGCGGTACTCGTTGATCAGGGACATGGAGTGTTCCTTAATGCGTGTTCAGAAATGTGTGGGCCAATAATAGACAGGCAATACTCGCAAGTAAACATAAGAATGGGCAATTAACTGTTAATTAAGCTGTGACAGCATTTCTCTACGTGAACAAAATTTTACATACGGCCCAGGCGATTCGTCATGTCTGTCAGACAGCGCCCTTGCAGCGTTTCGCGCCTGCATATGCCATCGCGGCAGCGATCAATACTGCGTTTTTTCTGGCGGACCGCTAGAATAGGCGCCTTTGCGAAGTTCTGGAGTCTCATTCATGCGCACCTATCGTCTGGTGATCGCCTGCCCCGACCGTGTAGGCATCGTGGCGAAAGTCAGTAATTTCCTGGCCTTGTACAATGGCTGGATCAACGAAGCCAGCCACCACTCCGATGAGCAGAGCGGTTGGTTCTTCATGCGTCATGAAATCCGCGCTGAGTCGCTGCCGTTCGGTATCGAAGCTTTCCGTGAGGCGTTTGCGCCGATCGCTGAAGAGTTCTCCATGACTTGGCGCATTACCGACTCGGCACAGAAAAAACGTGTGGTGTTGATGGCCAGCCGCGAGTCGCACTGCCTGGCAGACCTGCTGCACCGCTGGCACACCGATGAACTGGACTGCGAGATCCCTTGCGTGATTTCCAACCACAACGACCTGCGCAGCATGGTCGAGTGGCACGGTATTCCGTTCTTCCATGTACCGGTCGACCCTAAGGACAAGGCCCCGGCCTTTGCCGAAGTGTCGCGTCTGGTGCAGGAGCATGCCGCCGACGTCGTGGTACTGGCCCGCTACATGCAGATCCTGCCGCCACAACTGTGCCAGGACTATGCCGAGAAGGTGATCAACATCCATCACAGCTTCCTGCCGTCGTTCGTCGGCGCCAAGCCATACCACCAGGCCGCCCTGCGTGGGGTGAAGCTGATCGGCGCGACGTGCCATTACGTCACCGAAGAGCTGGACGCCGGTCCGATCATCGAGCAGGATGTGGTGCGAGTCAGCCATGCCGACAGCATCGAGGACATGGTCCGCTTTGGCCGTGATGTGGAGAAGATGGTGCTGGCCCGTGGCCTGCGTTATCACCTGGAAGACCGCGTGCTGGTGCATGGTAACAAGACGGTGGTGTTCGACTGACGCCATCGGGCTTGCTGTGAGATTCTGGGTTGCTGTGCAGCCCCGTCGCGACAGGGGCGCAAAGCGCCCCGGCAATCTTGGGTGAAACGCTAATGGCCAGGCAACGCAACAACCCCGCCGCCTCACCTCCACCGACCCTTGGCGAAGGCTGCCTGGCCCGCTACGACCCTGAAGCCCTGGATGACACGGATGGCACCGACTTCCCCGGCGCCGCCGAACTCTGGCAGCAGCTCAACCCGCCTGACGCCGCCAGCGTTCCAGCAGCGGACGCCCCAGCAGGCAGACAAACACCGGCCCCCCAGCCAGCAGATAAAAGTAGTAAGTAACCGCCCGCCATATCAGGATTGCCGCAGCGGCGGTCGAACTGCCCACCAAGGGTGTCAACAGGCTGGCCGACGTCAGCTCGGCGGCCCCGGCCCCGCCAGGCAGCAGGCTGAATTGGCCGGCGCTGAGCGACAGCATCTGCACCAGGAAGCTGGGAATCCACTGCAGGTCTACCCCCAAGCCTCGCAGCACCAGGTACAGCACGCTGTAGCGCAGCCCCCAGTGGGCGCAGGTCAGGGTGAACACCAGGCTCAGCGTGCGCTTGGGCAGGCGCCAGGTCTGCGCCAGTGCTGCGACGAAGTGCAGCAGTTTGCGCGCCCAGCGACGTTTGCGCGGGTGGCCCATCCCCATCCCCATGCGCTGCAACAGCCTGCCGTTCATGCGCATTATCGGGCGCAGGTAGCGCAACAGCCCGATCACCCCGGCCAACGCTGTGCACAGCAGTAACGCACTGCCAAGCAACATGCTTTCCTGACTGCGACCCAGGCTGTGGAACAGCGCGTATCCGGCAATCGCCAGCATTGCGCAGAAGAAGAACACCAGGTCGTTCAACTGGTCCATGGCAAAGACGGCGCCGCTGCGCGCCGGGCAGATGCGGTCTCGCGCCAGCAGGGCCATCAGGGTAAGCGGCCCACCACTACCGCCAGGGGTGGTGCAGATGGCAAACTCGGTGGCCATGACAACGCCCAGGCTGCGAGCATGGCTCAACTGTTTCGCCTGCTCACCCAGCAACAGGCGCAGGCGCAGCGCATTGATGACCCAGCACAACAGAATCATGCCTAGCAGCATGATCATCAGGTGCGGGTCGAACCGGCTCAGCCTCGGCAGCAGTTCGCTACCACCCAGCAACGCTGGCACCAGTGCTGCACCCAGCAATGCCAGCGCCAGCCAGGCCCAGCGCTTCATGCGGCCCCCTGGCGCTCCAGCCAGGCGGATTTGGTCAGCGGTTCACGGCCCTCCTTGAGCAGTTTTTCCAGCGTGCGCAGCCAATAGTCGCGGGATGAGCGATGACGCATGTCTACAGGGTGCAGTCCCATGCGCAACGTGCTTGCACCCCGCCAGCGCTGGCATTGCCAGTCGCAGAGCGTGCGGGACAGTTTGCGACGCCATGCGCTCCGGGCGCTCCAGACCAGGCCTGGCGCATCAATGGCCGTAAAGTCCGGCAAGCGGTACAGATGCTGCGGTGTGCTGGTGTATTTCAGTGGCAGGCGGCACAGCGCTTGCCGTGTGCCCTGGCTCATGAGCCAGGCTGGTGCGACAAACCCTGCCACCGGCCAACCTTGGCCCTCGAACAGTGCCAGGCCCTCCTGTAGGCGGGTCAGCGCTTCGTCCTCATCAAGGCTGTAGAACTCGCCTTCATGCGTATAGATGCGCCGCATGAAGTAGTCGACGGGGCTGCGCGGTGCGGGTCCTTCGTCAGCATGGGCATAGCCATGAAGTGCCAGCTCGTCGCCTTTGGCCAGGCGTGCATCCAGGAGGCGGCAGAACGTAGGTGCCCGGTGCAGCGGATTACGCCGATGGAAGTCCGGGACCACCAGCCATGTCATTGGCACGTTGCCCAGCGCGTCCACGGCCTCTACGAACGGTTCATAGTCCGGCCAGGTTTCCGGGGCAACATCATGCAACACCAGCATGAGGCTGCGCTGGCTCGCGGAGGGCTCAAGCATGGGCGCGCACCTGTGGCTGGTGGCCGAGCACGGCCTGGTAGTGCTGCAGCAGGCCAGCCACCACGTTGTCCCATGAATAATGTTGCTCTACATGGTGACGGGCCTGCACACCGAGCTCGCGTACACCTGCCTCGAACGCCTCGCGCACGGCTGACGCCATGGCCCGACCATCGTTGGGCATGCACAGGCGGCCGCACTGTTCGTTGATGATTTCAGGGAACGCACCGGCGCGCACGGCCACCACGGGCGTGGCGCTGGCCATCGCTTCGAGAATGACCAGGCCGAATGTTTCCTGGTCGCCAGCATGCACCAGCAAGTCGGCGCTGGCCATCAGCCGGGCCACCTCTGCAGCCGGGCAGAAGTGATCGATGACGCTGACGTTGTGTGGCACGCTGGCCGGCATGTTCGAGCCTACCAGTAACAGGTGGTAGGGGGCGCCGAGTTGCTGCATGCAGTCAAGCAGCACCGGCAGGTTCTTTTCCCGCGAGCCGCGGCCGGCAAAGATCAACAGGCGGCTGGTGTCGGCAATGCGCAGTTCGGCACGTACATGTGGGTCGCGCCGGGCGGGGTGGAAAGTGGCAAGATCAACGCCCAGCGGCTGCACATGGACATCGCGCACGCCCAAACGGCGTAATTTGTCGGCCATCACCTGGCTGGGGGCCAGTACCCGGTCAAAATTGCCGTATAGCTTGCTGACGTAGGCCTCGACATTGGGGGCGAACCAGTTGCCCATGCGGTTGCTGACGAGTAACGGCAGGTCGGAATGGTAGAAACCGATCACTGGTACGTCGAGTTGGCGCCGTGCTTCCAGCGCCGCCCAGGCGGTCAGGTAGGGGTCGCCGACTTCGATCAGGTCGGGCTTGAGCGTGCGCAGTGTGTTGCACCAGGGGGCCAGGCGTACCGGAAAGCGGTAGCCTTTGCCAAACGGCAAGGGCGGCGCAGGCACCTGGTAGATGCCATCGGCGTGTTGGGCGCTGGCACCGGGAATCAACAGGCTGTGGCGTACGCCATGAATGGCGTCGAGACGGTGATGTTTGGCATCAAGATAGGTACGTACGCCACCGCTGGCCGGGGCGTAGAACATGGTGATGTCGGCGATGTGCACGATCAGCATCCCTCCGGGATCGTCTTCGGGTCTGTCATCCAGCGTCGAATTGCCGGCGATGACACGCCTAAAGATGGACCTATCAGAAGGATAGTTTGTTCGATCAGTTTGAGGGGGGGGAAATGCGCAGTGCCTGGCGCAGCAAGAAGGCTGCGCCAGGCGAAGGTGTAGCAGTTATCAGATACGGAAGCTGCCCACCAGGTGCTTCAGGCGGCCAGCCTGCTGCTCGAGGTCGGAGCACGCGCGCAGGGTCGCTTGCAGGTTCTCCACGCCTTCCTGGTTGAGCATGTTGATCTCGCTGATGTCCATGTTGATCGCCTCGACCACGGCGGTCTGCTCCTCGGTGGCAGTGGCCACTGACTGGTTCATGCCATCGATCTCGCCAATGCGCACGGTAACGCTGTCCAGTCGCTCACCCGCCTGGTTGGCGATCTGCATGCTGTCCTGGCTGTGGCGCTGGCTCTGGTCCATGGTATCGACCGACTCGCGGGCACCGACCTGCAGCTCTTCGATCATGGTTTGCACTTGCTGCGCCGATTCCTGGGTGCGGTGCGCGAGGTTGCGCACCTCGTCGGCGACCACGGCAAAGCCACGCCCGGCCTCACCGGCGCGGGCTGCCTCGATGGCAGCATTCAGCGCCAGCAGGTTGGTCTGCTGGGAAATGCTGGTGATCACTTCGAGGATCTGGCCGATATTCACGGTCTTGCTGTTCAGTGTTTCGATGTGCGCGCTGGATGTAACGATCAGGTCGGACAGGCGGTTCATCGCGGCAATGTTGCGCTCGACCACTTGCTGGCCTTCTTCTGCCAGCAGGCGCGCGGAGGTTGCGTGCTGCGAAGCCTGGGCGGCGTTGCCGGCAATTTCCTGAGCAGCAGCTCCCAGTTCGTTGATGGCGGCAGCGACACTGTTGGTGCGGTTCGACTGCTCGTCGGAGTTGGTCATCGACGAGTTCGAAGCACTGATCACCCGCAGGGCCACTTCATTGACCTGTTCGGTGGCCGAGGACACTTCTCGAATGCTGCTGTGAATGCGTTCGACGAAGCGGTTGAAGGCGTTGCCGAGGACACCGAACTCGTCGTGGTTGTGGATGTGCAGGCGCTTGGTAAGGTCGCCTTCACCTTCGGCAATGTCTTCCATGGCGCGGGTCATGGTGTGCAGCGGTTGCATCAACACGCGGATCAGCAAGCCGAGCAGGCCGATGATGATCACCACCGCCACTACCGTGGCGATCACCGCAGAGGTGCGGAAGGTGCTGAGCATCGAGAAGGCCTTGTCCTTGTCCACCGAAAGACCGATGTACCAGTTCGCCGACGGCAGGCCGGTGATCGGGCTGAAGGTCAGCAGGCGGGTCTGGCCATCGCTTTGCACTTCGGTCAGCTCACCGGTCAGTTTCGGCGTGTGCTGCGGGAACAGGTCCGACAACGACTTCATGACCAGATCTTTATCGGGGTGCACCAGGATCTTGCCCTGGTCGTTGACCAGGAAGGCGTACCCCATGCCGCCGAAGTTCAGCGAGTTGATGATCTGCACCAGGCCGTCCAGGGCCAGGTCGCCGCCGACCACGCCAACGCTGCTGGAGACCTTGTTGAGGATGCCAATGACCATCTTGTTGGTGGTCATATCGATGTAAGGTTCGGTCAGGGTCGCGCCGCTGGCGTTCATGCCGTCCTTGTACCAAGGGCGGGTGCGCGGGTCGTAGCCGTCGGGCATCTTCGCGTCCGGGCGCACGCTGAAACCGCCGTCGACTTTGCCCAGGTAGACCGTGAGGAAGCTGGAGGTCAGCGCATTCTGGCTCATCAGGGTTTCGGCGCTGGCCGGGTCCTGGGCAATGTTCTGCGCCAGGTTCTCCACCAGTTTTATCCGGCCCTCGAACAGGTTGCGAATATTGGTCGACGTGGAGGTGCCCATTTCAGCCAGATAGTTTTCCAGGTCCTCGCGAATCGCATTACGCTGGAGGTAATCGTTGTAGAGGGTGAAAAGGCTGAAGGCGAGGATCACGATCAGTGATGCCGCCAAAAGAATCTTGTGGCTGAAACGAAGGCTTTTGTTCATGGGCGTAATCGGTTCCGCTAAGGTTCTATATCAGGCGTTCGCACGAGTGGAGCCGTAGGTTGTGCAACATCCCGAGAAGTCCCCTTTCGGTTGTTCCTCTCTATTAAGGCGAATATCACCCACAGGTATCGGCCGAATTAAGCTAAAGCTTGAGCAGAGGATTAAAAAGATGTCGGAATATTCGACCATCGTTGTAGGAGCGGGGCCGGATGGCCAGCCAGTCGGGCAAGCGATGCGCCTGGCCAACCGCCACGGCCTGGTGGCTGGCGCAACCGGTACCGGCAAGACCGTCACCCTGCAGCACTTGGCGGAGGTGTTCAGCGACGCTGGGGTGGCGGTGTTCGCCGCCGATGTCAAAGGCGACCTCTGTGGTTTGGGGGCTGCCGGTGCGCCACAGGGTAAGGTGGCTGAGCGTATCGCCGGCATGCCGTGGCTGGGGCATACGCCCCGGGCCTATCCGGTGAGCTTGTGGGATATCGAGGGGCAGTCTGGCCACCCGCTGCGCACCACCCTCAGTGAAATGGGGCCGTTGCTGCTGGGCAACTTGCTGGAGCTGACCGACAGCCAGCAGGCTGCGCTATATGCAGCATTCAAGGTGGCCGACCGCGAAGGCCTGCTGCTGCTGGACCTCAAAGACCTCAAAGCCCTGCTGGCGCATCTGAAGGACAACCCGCAGCTGCTCGGCGAAGACAGCGCGCTGATGACCACGGCTTCCACCCAGGCCTTGTTGCGACGGCTCGCTACTTTGGAGCAGCAGGGCGCCGAAGCACTGTTCGGCGAGCCGGCATTGCAACTGGAGGATCTGCTGCGCCCTGATCCGGATGGCCGTGGGCGTATCCACCTGCTCGATGCCAGCCGATTGGTGCACGAAGCACCTAAGGTATACGCGACGTTTCTGTTGTGGCTGCTGGCCGAACTGTTCGAGCAGTTGCCCGAGCGCGGTGATGCCGACAAGCCGGTGCTGGCGCTGTTCTTCGATGAAGCGCACTTGCTGTTCAACGGCACGCCCAAGGCCTTGCAGGACCGTCTTGAGCAAGTGGTCCGGCTGATCCGCTCCAAGGGAGTGGGGGTCTATTTCGTTACCCAATCGCCGGGAGACTTGCCCGACGCGGTGCTGGCCCAGTTGGGCTTGCGCATTCAGCACGGCTTGCGGGCGTTCACTGCCAAGGAGCAGAAGTCGCTGCGGGCGGTAGCCGATGGTTTCCGCCCCAACCCGGCGTTCGACACCCTGGCAGTGCTGACCGAACTGGGTATTGGCGAAGCGCTGGTGGGTACATTGGAGGAAAAGGGTACGCCGGCCATCGTGCAGAGGGTGCTGGTTGCACCGCCGCAGTCGCGTATAGGGCCGCTGAGCGCGACTGAGCGCAGTGCGCTGATTGCCGCTTCGCCATTGGCGGGGCGCTATGACAAACCGGTGGACCGTGAGTCTGCCTATGAAATGCTGAGCCAGCGTAAGGGCGAGCCAGTGGAACCGGCGCCACAACCGAAGGCGGATGAAGAGAGTTTTGCCGACAAGGCTGGCGAATTCTTGCAGAGTGCAGCGGGGCAGGCGATCAAGTCGGCAGTGCGTCAGGCAGCTAACCAGTTGGGGCGGCAGTTGGTGCGCGGGTTGATGGGATCGTTGTTAGGGAGCAAGAAAAGGTAGTCTTCCTGCGCCGACCCATGCCTTCAGGAGCGCAAGGCTGCCCCGGTAAAGAACAGGGCGGCACAGGAATGACGGCCATGAAAAAGGCGCCCGTGGGCGCCTTCATTCATTGCGGTGTCACTCAGCCAATGGCTTTGGAGGCCAGCCAGAACAGGCCGGCCGCCAGGCCCATCGAGGCAGGCAGGGTCAGGACCCATGCCAGCAGGATGGTCTTCACAGTACCGCCTTGCAGGCCACTTTTGTTGGCGACCATGGTGCCGGCCACGCCGGACGACAGCACGTGGGTGGTCGATACCGGCAGGGCGAATACGTTGGCCATGCCGATGGCGCAGGCTGCGGTGATCTGTGCCGACATACCTTGGGCATAGGTCATGCCTTGCTTGCCGATCTTCTCGCCTACGGTCAACACGACGCGCTTCCAGCCCACCATGGTGCCCAGGCCAAGGGCCAGGGCGACGGCCACGATCACCCAGAACGGGGCGTATTCGGTAGTGGCGGTGAGGTCTTTGCGCAGCTTTTCAAGGTCGGATTTTTCACGGGCGTCCAGGCCTGGCAGCTTGCCAACCTTCTTCGCAGTGTCATCCAGGCACAACAGGTAGCGGCGTACTTCAACGCGCTTCTCGGCATCGAGGCTGTGGTAGTCCGTCACGCCCTTCAGCGAGGTCTGCAGCGCAGCAATGGTCGGTTCGGTCTGCTGTGGGTTGCAGCTGAACTGCTCCGGCAGATCGCTGGCCTTGGCCTTGCCCAGTGCCAGGAACTCGCCCAGGGTGGCGGCGTTGCGCTGGTAGAACTGGCTCATGTGCAGCGTGGCGTCGCGAGTACGCTCGATCTGGTAGGTAGTGCTGTTCAGGTCGAGTACGAACTTGGCCGGGACAATACCGATCAGCACCAGCATGATCAGGCCGATGCCTTTCTGGCCGTCGTTGGAGCCGTGCACGAAGCTCACACCCATGGCGGAAACCACCAGGACCAGACGGTTCCAGAAGGGCGGGTGCTTCTTGTCGTCGAGCTTGCGGCGCTGTTCCGGGGTCTTGTGCATCTTCGACAGCGGGCGCCACCATTTCAGGCCGATCAGCACCAGGGCAGCAACGGCGAAGCCGGCCATTGGCGAGACCACCAGCGACATGGCGATATCGATCGCTTTCTGCCAGTTGACGCCGTCGCCCAGCGGAATGTCGTTGATCAGGGCGTTGGCCAGGCCGACGCCGAGAATGGAGCCGATCAGCGTGTGCGAACTGGAGGCGGGGATGCCAAAGTACCAAGTGCCCAGGTTCCAGGTGATGGCCGCGGCCAGCAACGAGAAGACCATGGCCAGGCCGTGTCCGGTGTTCACATTGATCAGCAGCTCTACCGGCAACAGGTGCACGATGGCATAGGCCACCCCTACACCGCCGAGCAGAACGCCAAGGAAGTTGAACACGCCGGAGAAGAACACGGCGAGGTGCGGTGGCATGGCTTTGGTATAGATGACGGTAGCTACCGCGTTGGCGGTGTCATGAAAGCCATTGATGAACTCGAAGGCGAGTACGAAGGTCAAGGCGAGCAGCAGGCTCACCAACACCCAGGCATCCAGTCCGCTGAATAAATCGATCATGAAGGTTGTCTGGCGGGTCATAGGGGGGCGGGATTATGCCAGAAAACCTTTGCAATCGATGCACTTGCAACAGACAGATGACAGCCTTCATGGTGCAAGCGTGTCGTGCAGAGGGGGGCGTTCAGTGGGGTAAATGGCGGCTAAAAGTCGAAAATCATAGCGAAAAATGGCCTAAATGTTGAGAAATGTCCATTTCGCAAAATTTCAAACGGCCGTATGAAATTTGTGTAATTCCATTTCATCATCGGCCAGACAGTAAAGATCGACCTCGCCCGGGCTGACCGGGCGACGACGCGCAGGGGCCCCGAGACTCAGGGGTTGTCGCTGCGCAGTTCTTTTTCGATGCGTTCCAGTTCCTGGCTGAAGGCCTGGTCGCGAACGCTGGCACGCTTGCGCCAGGGTTTGCGTTCCGGATCCGGTTGTGCGGCGTAAGTGGTGACTTCGCCACCATAAACATCCTTGTAACGTTCAGCCTGGCGCTCGAGTTCCGCGCGCAGTTCATCTTTCGTCACGTGCAGTACCTGAAAAAAAGTGTAATGACTGTTGTCATGCATTGTGCCACATGCATATTGCCTTGCTGGCCGCAACGGCTTGATAAAGCGGAAGGTTCTATGACCACGGTAAGCGGAGGGCCTGCGCAATCGATTATAGCAACCGATAATTCGCCGAACATCGTTAATTTACTCAACCCTGACATCATCTGGCGTAACTAGCAGGATGTGTCCGCGAACAGTTGGGACCTTTCGTACAAGTTTGAAAGGATTGACGGATAGAAGTTCGCTGCATTGTCAGGGCAGGCCGTAATGAAAAACGGCCTCGCCCGAAAAGGCGAGGCCGTTGCCTGGGGACTTCTACGGTGGGTACCTGACCAGTCTCTCCAAAGAAGCCACAAGTGGCATGGGAAAGGTATAAGCAAACGTGTCGGCGGTCAATTGCGATTATCGGCCGTTTGTTCGATAATCGCACGAACGGGTGTTTTTTTTGAGGTGTGCGATGAGTGACGAAACCCTGGGCAACGATTCCGCCAATCCGGAGGTGGCGCGGCCTGCTTCGACGGCCATGGCGCCGCCGATCGTGGCGTCCCCGGCCAAACGCATCCAGGCCTTTACCGGTGACCCTGACTTCATGACCTCACTGGCGCGTGGCCTGGCCGTGATCCAGGCATTCCAGGAGCGCAAGCGTCACCTGACCATCGCCCAGATCAGCCACCGTACCGAAATCCCTCGCGCAGCCGTGCGCCGGTGCCTGCACACGTTGATCAAGCTGGGTTACGCCACCACCGACGGGCGTACCTATTCGCTGCTGCCCAAAGTGCTGACCCTGGGGCATGCCTACCTGTCGTCGACGCCGCTGGCAATTTCTGCCCAGCCGTACCTGGATCGCATCAGCGACCAGTTGCATGAGGCGGCCAACATGGCCACCCTCGAAGGTGACGACATCCTTTATATAGCCCGCTCGGCCACGGTCGAGCGGCTGATCTCGGTCGATCTGTCGGTGGGTGGGCGCCTGCCGGCCTATTGCACGTCGATGGGGCGCATTCTGCTGGCGGCCATGGACGACACCAGCCTGCGTGAGTACCTGGAACGTGCCGACCTCAAGGCGCGCACCAGCCGTACCCTGAATGACCCTGAGTCGTTGTTTGCCTGCATCCAGCAGGTGCGCGCCCAAGGCTGGTGCGTGGTGGACCAGGAACTGGAACAGGGGCTGCGATCGATTGCAGTGCCGGTGTACGACGCTTCGGGGCAGGTGTTGGCTGCGTTGAATGTAAGTACCCATGTCGGGCGGGTGACCCGCAGTGAGTTGGAGCAGCGGTTCTTGCCGATTTTGCTGGCAGCCAGCCGGGACCTTTGCCATCAGTTGTTTGGTTGAGACCGCAGGGAGCACTTTGCGGCCCCGGATCAGAACAGGCAAAACCGTTTCTTGTGCGATAAACGCACAGTGTCGTGCCGGGTGAATTGCTTCACCTCGGCCCGCTGATTAATGTCTCTCGCAACGGTCGGCTAGCCGACCGAACAAGAAAAACACAAGAGGCACTTACTCATGAATACTGTCACCTCGCTGCTGCGGCCGCACCCGCATGCAGTACCGTTGTATCCAGGCTGACCCAGGCCCTTTACCCCAATCATCGCCCTTGTACCGGTTGCCCGCGTGCAATGGCCTGACTGTGCCCCACATTCTGGATAACAATAATGAACCAAGCGCAAACCAACGTCGGCAAAAGCCTCGACGTTCAGTCGTTCATCAATCAGCAGCCGCTGTCCCGCTATCAGTGGCGGGTCGTGCTGCTGTGCTTCCTGATCGTCTTCCTCGATGGCCTGGACACCGCTGCCATGGGTTTCATCGCCCCGGCACTGTCGCAAGAGTGGGGGATCGATCGCGCCAGCCTTGGACCGGTCATGAGTGCCGCGTTGATCGGCATGGTGTTCGGCGCCCTGGGCTCCGGGCCGCTGGCTGACCGCTTTGGCCGCAAGGGCGTGCTGGTGGGGGCGGTGCTGGTGTTCGGTGGCTTCAGCCTCGCCTCGGCCTATGCCACCAACGTCGACCAGTTGCTGGTGTTGCGCTTCCTGACTGGCCTGGGCCTGGGTGCAGGCATGCCCAACGCCACCACGCTGTTGTCCGAATACACCCCGGAGCGCCTCAAATCGCTGCTGGTGACCAGCATGTTCTGTGGCTTCAACCTGGGCATGGCGGGTGGAGGCTTCATTTCCGCCAAGATGATCCCGGCCTACGGCTGGCACAGCCTGCTGGTCATCGGTGGCGTGCTGCCGTTGCTGCTGGCGCTGGTGCTGATGGTCTGGCTGCCGGAGTCGGCGCGGTTCCTGGTGGTGCGCAACCGCGGCACCGACAAGGTGCGCAAGACCTTGTCGCCAATCGCGCCGCAAGTGGTGGCCGAGGCCGGCAGTTTCAGCGTGCCGGAGCAAAAGGCGGTGGCTGCACGCAACGTGTTCGCGGTGATCTTCTCTGGCACGTACGGCTTGGGTACCGTGCTGCTGTGGCTGACCTATTTCATGGGTCTGGTGATTGTCTACCTCTTGACCAGCTGGCTGCCAACCCTGATGCGTGACAGTGGTGCGAGCATGGAACAGGCCGCATTCATTGGCGCGCTGTTCCAGTTTGGCGGAGTGCTAAGTGCAGTCGGCGTGGGTTGGGCCATGGACCGTTTCAATCCGCACAAGGTGATCGGCATTTTCTATCTGCTGGCCGGGGTGTTCGCCTACGCAGTGGGGCAGAGCCTGGGCAACATCACCGTGTTAGCCACGCTGGTACTCGTCGCCGGTATGTGCGTGAACGGTGCGCAGTCGGCAATGCCATCGCTGGCGGCACGCTTCTATCCCACCCAGGGCCGGGCCACGGGTGTATCGTGGATGCTGGGTATTGGCCGCTTTGGTGCGATTCTCGGGGCCTGGAGTGGCGCCACGCTGCTGGGCCTGGGCTGGAACTTCGAGCAGGTGCTGACGGCGTTGCTGGTGCCGGCGGCGCTGGCGACCGTGGGTGTGGTCGTCAAGGGGCTGGTCAGCCACGCTGACGCGACCTGAGGGCGAGGGCCGCGTTGCGGCCCATTTGCAGCACAAGGCTGCTCCGGCAGAGCGGCGTTGTGCTGCGATCAGGGCGCACAGCTGCCCTGGATAGCCGCGCAACAAATGGTTCGTTAATCGCACAGATAGTCGATTATCGGATTGTAAGGTACCTACCAGTCTCCTTAATCTGGGTTCACCGAAGCACCCTGACCAGGAGCCTCCAAATGCCACGCGCAGACCATTTCCGAACCCACCCCAATCGAGCTGTCCACCATGTGTGACCTCGACGCCCGTACCGCCGCGGCCCATGGCCAGCTGGCAGGAGAAGCCTGATGCACGACGTATTCATCTGTGATGCCATCCGTACCCCGATCGGCCGCTTCGGCGGCGCCCTGGCCAGCGTACGGGCCGACGACCTGGCAGCCGTGCCGCTGAAGGCGCTGGTAGAGCGCAACCCAGGCGTGCAGTGGGACCAGGTAGACGAAGTGTTCTTTGGTTGCGCCAACCAGGCCGGTGAAGACAACCGCAACGTCGCCCGCATGGCGTTGCTGCTGGCCGGCCTGCCGGAAAGCATCCCGGGCGTCACCCTGAACCGCCTGTGTGCATCGGGCATGGATGCCATCGGCACCGCTTTCCGCGCCATCGCCAGCGGCGAGATGGAACTGGTGATTGCGGGTGGCGTCGAGTCGATGTCGCGCGCTCCGTTCGTCATGGGCAAGGCTGAAAGCGCCTATTCGCGCAACATGAAGCTGGAAGACACCACCATTGGCTGGCGTTTCATCAACCCGCTGATGAAGAGCCAGTATGGTGTGGATTCCATGCCGGAAACCGCCGACAACGTGGCTGACGACTATCAGGTTTCGCGTGCTGACCAGGACGCGTTCGCCCTGCGCAGTCAGCAGAAGGCTGCCGCTGCGCAGGCTGCCGGCTTCTTCGCCGAAGAAATTGTGCCGGTGCGTATCGTTCACAAGAAGGGCGAAATCATCGTCGAACGTGACGAACACCTGCGCCCGGAAACCACGCTGGAGGCGCTGACCAAGCTCAAACCGGTCAACGGCCCGGACAAGACGGTCACCGCCGGCAACGCCTCGGGCGTGAACGACGGTGCTGCGGCGATGATCCTGGCCTCGGCCGCAGCGGTGAAGAAACATGGCCTGACCCCGCGTGCCCGCGTTCTGGGCATGGCCAGCGGCGGCGTTGCTCCACGTGTCATGGGCATTGGCCCGGTGCCGGCGGTGCGCAAGCTGACCGAGCGTCTGGGGGTGGCGGTAAGTGATTTCGACGTGATCGAGCTTAACGAAGCGTTTGCCAGCCAAGGCCTGGCAGTGCTACGTGAGCTGGGTGTCGCTGACGATGCGCCACAGGTAAACCCTAATGGCGGCGCCATTGCCCTGGGCCACCCGCTGGGCATGAGCGGTGCGCGCCTGGTGCTGACTGCGCTGCACCAGTTGGAGAAGAGTGGTGGGCGTAAAGGCCTGGCGACCATGTGTGTGGGTGTCGGCCAAGGTCTGGCGCTGGCCATCGAGCGGGTTTGACCTGTACCGGCCTCTTCGCGTGCAAGCCAGCTCCCACAGGGATCCACGCAATCCCCTGTGGGGGCTGGCTTGCCCACGAAGAGGCCTGTCCTGTGAGACATAAGGCCAATTGCCAGCCAGATAGCGGAACGAGTGTGTTACCAGGTATGTCTAGATTTACCTAGTACCCACCAGGAGTAAAACCCTCATGACCTCAACCTATTACACCGGCGAAGAGCGCAGCTCGCGCATCTTCGCTATTGTCGGTGCCTCGTCAGGCAACCTGGTGGAATGGTTCGATTTCTACGTCTACGCCTTCTGCGCGATCTACTTCGCCCCAGCCTTCTTCCCCTCCGACGACCCCACCGTGCAACTGTTGAACACGGCGGGTGTATTTGCCGCAGGCTTCCTGATGCGCCCCATTGGTGGCTGGATCTTCGGCCGTCTCGCCGACCGTCATGGTCGCAAGAATTCCCTGATGATCTCGGTGCTGATGATGTGCTTCGGCTCCCTGATGATCGCCTGCCTGCCCACCTATGCCAGCATCGGCACCTGGGCCCCGGCGCTGCTATTGCTGGCCCGGCTGATCCAGGGCCTGTCGGTAGGAGGCGAATACGGCACCACGGCCACCTACATGAGTGAAGTGGCCCTGCGTGGGCAGCGTGGTTTCTTTGCTTCGTTCCAGTACGTCACCCTGATCGGCGGCCAGTTGCTGGCGGTACTGGTCGTGGTGATCCTGCAACAGCTGCTGACTGAAGATGAACTGCGGGCCTGGGGCTGGCGCATTCCCTTCGTGGTGGGGGCCATCGCCGCCCTGATCTCGCTGATGCTGCGCCGTTCGCTGCACGAGACCAGTAGCGCCGAAGCCCGTAATGACAAGGATGCAGGTTCGATCGGTGGCCTGTTCCGCAATCACGCAGCGGCGTTCATCACGGTGCTTGGCTACACCGCTGGTGGCTCGCTGATTTTCTATACTTTCACCACCTATATGCAGAAGTACCTGGTCAACACTGCGGGCATGACAGCCAAGAACGCCAGCTACGTGATGACCGGGGCGTTGTTTCTGTTCATGGTGGTGCAGCCGTTCTTCGGCATGTTGTCCGACCGCATCGGTCGGCGCAATTCGATGCTGCTGTTTGGTGCGCTGGGTACCCTGTGCACAGTGCCGCTGCTGATGGCACTGAAAACCGTGACCAGCCCGATCATGGCCTTCGTGCTGATCAGCCTGGCCCTGTGTATCGTCAGTTTCTACACCTCGATCAGCGGTCTGGTGAAGGCTGAGATGTTCCCGCCACAGGTGCGGGCACTGGGTGTGGGCCTGGCCTATGCGGTGGCCAACGCAGCATTCGGCGGTTCGGCCGAGTATGTGGCCTTGGGCCTGAAGAGCCTCGGGATGGAAAACACTTTCTACTGGTACGTGACGGCGATGATGGCGATTGCCTTCCTGTTCAGCCTGCGCCTGCCGAAGCAGGCGGCGTACCTGCACCATGATGATTAAGGACGCTGCATGAGCAACCAACTGTTCGACGCCTATTTCACCGCGCCGGCCATGCGCGAGATTTTCTCCGACCGTGGCCGCCTGCAGGGCATGCTGGATTTCGAAGCAGCGCTTGCCCGTGCCGAAGCCTCTACCGGTTTGGTCCCGCACAGCGCGGTGGCGGCCATCGAGGCGGCCTGCCAGGCCGAGCGCTATGACGTTGGCGCGCTGGCCAATGCCATTGCCACCGCGGGTAACTCGGCAATTCCGTTGGTGAAAGCGTTGGGCAAGGTGATCGCCACTGGCGTGCCTGAAGCTGAGCGCTATGTGCACCTCGGGGCCACCAGCCAGGATGCGATGGACACCGGTCTGGTTCTGCAGTTGCGCGATGCTCTGGACTTGATCGAGGCCGACCTCGGCAAGCTGGCTGATACCCTGTCGCAGCAGGCGTTGAAGCATGCCGATACGCCACTGGTGGGGCGTACCTGGTTGCAGCATGCTACCCCGGTGACCCTGGGCATGAAGCTGGCCGGTGTACTGGGCGCTTTGACCCGCCACCGTCAGCGCCTGCAGGAATTGCGCCCGCGCCTGCTGGTCCTGCAATTCGGCGGTGCCTCGGGCAGCCTGGCGGCCTTGGGCAGCAAGGCGATGCCGGTGGCCGAAGCGCTGGCCGAACAGCTCAAGCTGTCCCTGCCCGAACAGCCCTGGCACACCCAGCGTGACCGCCTGGTGGAGTTTGCCTCGGTACTGGGCCTGGTTGCCGGCAGCCTGGGTAAGTTCGGTCGCGATATCAGCCTGCTGATGCAAACCGAGGCGGGGGAGGTGTTTGAGCCTTCTGCGCCGGGTAAAGGTGGTTCTTCGACCATGCCACACAAGCGCAATCCGGTGGGGGCCGCCGTATTGATCGGTGCCGCAACCCGCGTGCCGGGTCTGCTGTCGACGCTGTTCGCGGCCATGCCCCAGGAGCACGAACGCAGCCTGGGCCTATGGCATGCCGAGTGGGAAACCCTGCCGGATATCTGCTGCCTGGTCTCTGGCGCCCTGCGCCAGGCTCAAATGATTGCCGAGGGCATGGAGGTGGATGCCGCGCGCATGCGCCGTAACCTCGACCTGACACAAGGTCTGGTGCTGGCCGAAGCGGTGAGCATCGTCCTTGCCCAGCGGCTGGGGCGCGACCGTGCCCACCACCTGCTGGAACAATGCTGCCAGCGCGCGGTGGCCGAACAGCGGCACTTGCGTGCCGTGCTGGGTGACGAACCGCAGGTCAGCGCCGAGCTGTCTGGCGAAGAGCTCGATCGCCTGCTTGACCCTGCCCATTACCTGGGCCAGGCGCGCGTCTGGGTGGCGCGCGCCGTGTCCGAACATCAACGTTTCACTGCCTGAAGGAGACCGCTGTGGCGCATTTGCAACTGGCTGATGGCATTTTGAATTATCAGATCGATGGCCCGGAAGACGCCCCGGTGCTGGTCCTGTCCAACTCGCTGGGTACCGACCTGGGCATGTGGGACACCCAGATTCCGTTGTGGAGCCAGCACTTCCGGGTGCTGCGCTACGACACCCGCGGTCACGGTGCATCGCTGGTCACTGAAGGCCCTTACAGCATCGAACAGCTGGGCCGAGACGTGCTGGCCCTGCTCGATGGCCTGGACATCCAGAAGGCTCACTTCGTCGGCCTGTCGATGGGTGGCCTGATCGGCCAGTGGCTGGGCATCAATGCAGGTGAGCGCCTGCGCAGCCTGACCCTGTGCAACACGGCCGCCAAGATCGCCAACGACGAGGTGTGGAACACCCGTATCGACACTGTGCTCAAAGGTGGCCAGCAGGCAATGGTCGACCTTCGGGATGCCTCCATCGCCCGCTGGTTTACACCGGGCTTTGCCGAGGCGCAGGCGGAGCAGGCTCAGCGTATCTGCCAGATGCTGGCGCAAACCAGCCCGCAAGGCTATGCCGGCAACTGCGCAGCGGTACGTGACGCTGATTATCGTGAGCAACTGGGCCGCATCCAGGTGCCCGCGCTGATCGTTGCCGGTACTGAAGACGTGGTGACCACCCCTGAGCATGGCCGCTTCATGCAGGCCGGTATCCAAGGTGCCGAGTACGTCGACTTCCCGGCGGCGCACCTGTCCAACGTCGAGATTGGCGAGGCCTTCAGCCGTCGCGTGCTCGATTTCCTGCTGGCTCACTGAGGACAACGCCATGGACGAGAAACAACGTTACGACGCTGGCATGCAAGTGCGCCGCGCAGTGCTGGGCGATGCCCATGTGGACCGCAGCCTGGAGAAGCTCAACGACTTCAATGGCGAGTTCCAGGAAATGATCACCCGCCACGCCTGGGGTGACATCTGGACCCGCCCGGGGCTGCCGCGCCATACCCGCAGCCTGATCACCATCGCCATGCTGATCGGCATGAACCGCAACGACGAACTGAAGCTGCACCTGCGTGCGGCGGCCAACAATGGCGTGACCCGCGACGAGATCAAGGAAGTGCTGATGCAGAGCGCGATCTACTGCGGCATTCCGGCGGCCAATGCCACGTTCCACCTGGCTGAGTCGGTGTGGGATGAACTTGGCGTAGAGTCGCGCCAGTAAATCGTGTTCGCGGGCAAGCTCCTTGCCACAGGTCCTGCATAACCCTGCAGACCTGTGGCAGGGAGCTTGCCCGCAATGGCCCTTACACCGACGCCTTTTTCTCCCGCATGGCAACCGGGCCGGCTTTGGTTTCCACGGCATGCTTCAGTGTCGGGCACAGGCCCAGCATGAACGCAGCTTCCGCCACCACGAACAATGGCCCGATGATCAGGCCGCTCACATCGTCGACAAATGCCGGTTTGCGGCCTTCGTAGTAGTGGCCGATGAACTGGATGATCCAGCCCACCACGAACGCCCCCAGCCCGGCGCCGAGCCATAGTGTTGTCGACTGCACTGCCAGCGCCTCACCGACCCACAGGCATAGGCCCAGCAACAGCCCCATCACCAGCCCGAAGCGCAGGTCCAGGCGCAGGTAGAACCACACCGACGCCGCCGCTGCCAGCAGGGCGGGGGACAGCCAGATGCCAGCTATCTCCCAGCCTGGACGTGACAGCAGGATGGTGACTGCCAGCACGATCATGGGGATGCCGATGAAGTGGGTGAAGATGTTGCGCGGGTCGCGGTGATAGTTGGCGTATTGGCTCAGGTGGTCGACGAGGGTTTTCATTGTTGTGCCTCCCTGTTCAGCTTGGTTTCACCTGTAGCGGATAGTGATCAGGATAGCCTGCAGTCGCCACTATCATCATCTCAGCGAATGGCGGCAGCTCGCACTGGCAAATTCATGGCAGGGTTTTATTCAGCTGTAGCAAATCATGCCCTCAAAGAAGGTGCATGAATGTTTATAGCTTTAGGTCACTTGAGGGGCATCTGGCCTCTTCGCGTGTTCATCCGCGAAGAGGCCATTTGATTCACAGAAGGTTCAGCGGGTAACTCACAATCAAGCGATTCTCATCGAACGCGTTGGTGCTGAAGTCGCGACGCATGGTCGAGTTGCGCCATTTCACCGACAGGTCCTTGAAGCTGCCCGACTGCACCACATAGGCCAGCTCTGTTTCCCGCGCCCATTCCTTGCCATCGTCCACGCTGCCCACGGTGACGTTTTCACCCTTGATATAACGGTTCATCAGGGTCAGGCCGGGTACGCCGACGGCGGCGAAGTTGAAGTCATGGCGAACCTGCCAGGAACGCTCCTTGGCATTGTCGAAGCTTGAATTGTAACTGTCGTTGGCCAGGCTACCGCCACTGGTGCCATTGACCCGCATCCAGGCGTCATCGCCGCTGACCTTCTGCAGGCCAACGTAAAAAGTGTGGCCTTGGTAGCGCGCTGAAAGCAGGGCGGAGGCGGTGCGGTTGTCCAGCTTGCCGGCACGTTCGGCGCCATCTTCCTTGCCGATGAAGTAGCCCAGGTTGGCGCCCAGCGTCCAGTCGCCCAGCGGTTGGCTGTGCGTCAGGTTGAGGTACTGCTGGCGGTAGATGTCCTTGAGCTGGGCATCCCACAGGCCGATCATGGTGCGCTTGTCGTTGAAGCTGTACTCACCGCCGCCAAAGTTGAAACGGTCGGAGGTGAAGGCAGCTTTGCCGTTGAGCGACATGTCTTCCATGCTGGCATCGTTGCGCGGGCTATTGCCGCGGAACTGGCCGGCGTACAGGGTCAGGCCGGCGATTTCCCTGGAGGTCAGTTGACCACCGCGGAAGGTTTGCGGCAACGAGCGACCATCATCTGAACGCAGGATTGGCAGTACCGGCATCCATTCACCGACTTTCAGCTCGGTTTCGGACAGCTTGGCTTTCAGCGCCACACCCAGCCTGCCGAAGTCATCGGCCGGGCGCCCGTCGTCATGCACAGGTAGCAAGTGAGTGTTGGTGGTGCCTCTGCCGCCGTCGAGCTTGACCGAGTACAGCCCCAGTACGTCCACGCCGAAGCCGACCGTGCCCTGGGTGAAACCGGAGCGGGCATCGAGGATGAAGCTTTGCGTCCATTCCTCGGCCTTGCCCTGTGGGTGGGCCGGGTCGACGAAGTTGCGGTTGATGTAGAAGTTGCGCAGGTTGAGGGTGGCCTTGGCGTCCTCGATGAAACCACCTTCGTTGGCGGCGAACACGGGGAGGGCGCAGGACATGGCCAGCAGGCCGGGCAGCAGCTGGCGTGCGGGTAGCGAAATGCTCATCTGTCGTGAATCTCTTGTTTTTATGGTCGAGCCAGTGCACTGCGGGATCGGGCCTGCAGGTGCGGGTGTTTTTTGATGAACTTGGGCAACGTTGCGTGGGGGGGATGGTGCGGGGTTGTGCGGGGGTGAGGCAATTCGCCGCAAACGGAACGGGGCGATAATCGAACGGAATGTTCTGGTTGGTTAATAAGTCTCCTGTGCTGGCCTCTTCGCGGGTAAACCCGCTCCTGCAACGGCTTGCGCCCAACCACCGATATGTGTCCACCACACGATCCGTGTAGGAGCGGGTTCACCCGCGAATACGGTGGTGGCTGCGACGGTGAATCGCCAGGGGATACTGGCCAGCAGGCCCGGCCCTTGCGCGGGCTCGTCCGCAAAAAGGCCGGCACAGGCAGTAAAAAAAGCAAAGCCCACCGCTAAGGGTGGGCTTTCTACTTTTGTAACAAGGCCGATCAGCCTTTCGGTGTTTCCACCGATGCTTGCTGGTTGGCCTGCCCGGTCTGCTCGTACCAGCCACCGCCAAGCGCCTTGTACAGGTTGACCTCGCTGGTCAGCTGCGACAGGCGGTCTCCGATCAGTGCTTGCTGGGCACTGAACAGGTTGCGTTGGGCGTCGAGGAAGGTCAGGTTGCTGTCAATCCCGATGCGGTAGCGGCGTTCGGCCAGGCGGTAGTAGTCCTGGTTTGCCTGCACCAGGTCGCGCTGGGCTTGCAACTGCTCGTCGAAGGTCTTGCGCGCCGCCAGGCCATCGGAGACTTCCTGGAAGGCCGTCTGGATGGTTTTTTCGTACTTGGCGACGTTGATGTCCTTCTGGATTTTCGAGTAGTCCAGGCTGGCTTTCAGGCTGCCGGCGTTGAAGATCGGCAGGTTGATCTGCGGCTGGAACAGCCAGGTGCCCTGGCCGCCCGAGAACAGGTGGCCCATGTCGGGGCTCAGGCTGCCGGCGTTGGCGGTCAGGCTGATGCTCGGGAAGAACGCTGCGCGGGCTGCGCCAATGTTGGCGTTGGCGGCCTTGAGCAGGTGCTCGGCTTCCTGAATGTCCGGGCGACGCTGGAGGATATCCGATGGCAGGCCGGCCGGTACTTCGGCCAGTTGGTCGTCATCGAGCGCCAGCGGCTTGGCCAGGTCGGCAGGAATGCCGGTACCCAGCAGCACAGTCAGGCTGTTGACGTCCTGGGCGACCAGGCGCTGGTACTGCGAGTACTTGACCCGGGCGCCTTCCACGGCGGTGCGCGCCTGGCTGACGTCCAGGGCCGAGGCCACGCCGACTTCATTGCTGCGACGGGTGAGGTTGTAGCTTTCCTCGTAGGTCTTCAGCGTTTCTTCGGTCAGCTTGAACAGGGCCTGGTCGGCCTGCCAGGTGTAGTAGGCGTTGGCCACGCTGGCTACCAGGGCGATCTGCGTGGAACGACGCGCCTGCTCGCTGGAGAGGTAGGTTTCCAGGGCCTGCTCGGTCAGGCTGCGCACGCGGCCGAACAGGTCCAGCTCGTAGGCGCTGACGCCCAAAGTGGCCGAGTACTGGCTGGTGATGCCAGATTCACCTGTTTGCGACATGTTCGCCGGGACACGCTGGCGGCTGCCGCTGCCGGTGGCCGAAACCGCCGGGAACAGGTCGGCGCGCTGAATGCGGTATTGCGCACGGTAGGCGTCGAGGTTCAGCGCCGCAACGCGCAGGTCGCGGTTATTGACCAGCGCGGTCTGGATCAGCTGTTGCAGCGCTGGGTCGTGGAAGAACTGACGCCAGCCCTGTTCAGCAGCGGCGACATCCGCCGATTGCGTCGGCGAATAGGCAGGGCCTTGTGGCCACTGCGCAGCCACCGGCGCTTCCGGGGTCTGGTAGTCAGGGATCAGCGAGCAGCCGCCAAGAATGAAAGCGGTTACCGCCAGGGACAACAAAGACTTGGTCATTGCCCAGCCTCATAACGTGGATTTTCAGGGGTGACGTCTTTTTCCGGCTCTTTGCTGCCGAACAGCGACGACACTGCGACGAAGAACAGTGGTACCCAGAAGATAGCCAGCACGGTCGCACTGATCATGCCGCCGATCACGCCAGTACCGATGGCGTGCTGGCTGCCGGCGCCGGCGCCGCTGGCGATGGTCAACGGCACCACGCCCAGGATGAACGCCAGCGAGGTCATGATGATCGGGCGCAGACGCATGCGGCACGCTTCGATCGCTGAGTCGTACAGGCTACGGCCTTGTTCGTGCAGCTCCTTGGCGAACTCGACGATCAGAATGGCGTTTTTCGCCGCAAGACCGATGGTGGTCAACAGGCCAACCAGGAAGTACACGTCGTTGGACAGGCCGCGCAGGCTGGTGGCGATCAGTGCACCGATGATACCCAGCGGTACTACCAGCACCACGGCGATCGGGATCGACCAGCTTTCGTACAGGGCTGCCAGGCACAGGAACACGAACAGTACCGAGAGGGCGAACAGCGCCGGCATCTGCGAGCCGGAGAGTTTTTCCTCGTAGGACATGCCGGTCCAGGAGAAGCCGATACCGCTTGGCAGCTCGCCAGCAATGCGCTCGACCTCGGCCATGGCTTCACCGGTACTGTAGCCAGGCGCCGGTGCACCGAGGATCTCCATCGCTTCGACACCGTTGTAACGCGACAGCTTTGGCGAGCCGTAGGTCCATTCGCCTTTGGCGAAGGAGGAGAACGGCACCATCTCGCCTGCGCCGTTGCGCACGTACCATTTTTGCAGGTCTTCCGGGCTCATCCGCGCGCTTGGTTCGCCCTGGATGTACACCTTCTTGACCCGGCCACGGTCGATGAAGTCGTTGACGTAGCTGGCGCCCAGCGCAATCGACAGGGTGTTGTTGATGTCGGCAATGGTCACGCCCAAGGCGCTGGCACGTTCGTCATCAATGGTCAGCTGGTACTGCGGTTCATCGTTCAGGCCGTTCGGTCGCACGGCGCTGAGGATCTTGCTCTGCGCGGCTTTGGCCAGGAACTGGTTGCGCGCCTCCATCAACTTCTCGTGGCCGACACCGCCGCGGTCCTGAAGGAACACGTCGAAGCCGGTGGCGTTACCCAGTTCAAGCACCGCTGGCGGGGCGAAGGCGAACACCATTGCATCGCGGAAGGTGAAGAAGTGCTGCTGGGCACGCTGTGCCAGGGCGAACACGCTGTTCTCCTTCGAGCGTTCATCCCATGGTTTGAGCATGATGAATGCCATGCCCGAGCTCTGGCCGCGGCCTGCGAAGTTGAAACCGTTGACGGTGAATACCGACGATACGGTATCGGCTTCGTCCTTGAGCAGGTATTCGCGCATCTGGTCGACCACAGCCTGTGTACGCTCGGCACTGGAGCCGGCCGGGGTCTGCACCTGGGCGAACAGTACGCCTTGGTCTTCTTCCGGCAGGAACGCGGTGGGGATGCGGGCGAACAGCCAGATCATGCCGACCACGATCAGCGCATAGGCCAGCAGGAATGGCACCTTGTTGCGCAGGATGGTGCCTACACTGCGCTCGTAGCCATTGACGCTGCGGTCGAAGTTGCGGTTGAACCAGCCGAAGAACCCGCCTTTGGCGGTGTGGTGCTCGCCCTTCTTCAGCGGCTTGAGCATGGTTGCGCAAAGCGCCGGGGTGAAGATAAGCGCAACCAGCACCGACAGGCCCATGGCCGAGACGATGGTGATGGAGAACTGCCGGTAGATCACACCCGTGGAGCCGCCGAAGAACGCCATGGGCAGCAGTACGGCCGAGAGCACCAGGGCGATACCCACCAAGGCACCCTGGATCTGTTCCATCGAGCGCTTGGTAGCCTCCTTGGGCGGCAAGCCTTCCTCGGACATTACCCGCTCGACGTTCTCCACCACGACGATGGCGTCATCCACCAGCAAGCCGATGGCGAGGACCATGGCGAACATGGTCAGGGTGTTGATGCTGAAGCCCGCGGCGGCAAGGATGCCGAAGGTACCCAGCAATACGACCGGTACGGTCATGGTGGTGATGATGGTGGCGCGGAAGTTCTGCAGGAACAGGTACATCACCAGGAACACCAGAACCACGGCTTCGATCAGGGTGTGGATCACGCCGCTGATCGATTCGGTGACCACTGGGGTGGTGTCATACGGGAATACCGCTTTCACTCCAGGCGGGAAGAACGGTTCCAGGTCGGCGATGGTCTGGCGCAGTGCCTTGGCGGTGTCCAGGGCGTTGGCGCCGGTTGCCAGTTTTACCGCCAGGCCGGAAGCCGGCTTGCCGTTGAACTGGGCGCTGACTGCGTAGTTTTCACCCCCCAGGCCCACTTGGGCGACGTCGCCCAGACGCACCTGTGAACCGTCTTTGTTGACCTTCAGCAGGATATTCTCGAACTGCTCGGCGGTTTGCAGGCGGGTCTTGCCGATGATGGTGGCGTTCAGCTGGGTGCCCGGCAGGGCTGGCAGGCCGCCGAGCTGGCCGGAGGACACCTGCACGTTCTGTGCGGCCACGGCGGTCTTGACGTCGACCGGGGTCAGCTGGAACTTGTTCAGCTTGGCCGGATCGAGCCAGATACGCATGGCGTACTGCGCACCGAACACCTGGAAGTCACCCACACCCGCAGTACGCGAGATCGGGTCCTGCATGTTCGAGACGATGTAGTTGGCCAGGTCGTCCTTGGTCATGCTGCCGTCTTCGGAGACCAGGCCGATCACCAGCAGGAAGTTCTTCACTGCTTTGGTGACGCGGATACCTTGCTGCTGCACTTCCTGCGGCAGCAGTGGTGTGGCCAGGTTCAGCTTGTTCTGTACCTGTACCTGCGCGGTGTCGGGGTTGGTGCCCTGTTCGAAGGTGGCGGTAATGGTCATGCTGCCGTCGGAGTTACTTTCCGACGACACATAACGCAGGTTGTCGATACCGTTGAGCTGCTGCTCGATCACCTGCACCACGGTGTCCTGCACGGTTTGCGCCGAGGCGCCCGGGTAGGTCACGGCGATGGCGATGGCCGGCGGCGCGATACTGGGGTACTGGTTGATCGGCAGCTTCAGGATCGACAAGGCCCCGACCAGCATGATCACCAACGCGATCACCCAGGCGAAGATCGGGCGATCGATAAAGAACTTCGACATGGTTTACTCCGCTTTGGCGTCTGCTTTCGCCGCGTTGGCCTGAACAGGGCCGGCCGGCTTCTTGACGTTGGTGGCTTCGCTGACGTTCACCTCGACGCCCGGGCGCACGTACTGCAGCCCTTCGGTGATCAGGCGGTCACCCGGGTTGAGGCCTTCCTCGATCAGCCAGTCGCTACCCAAGGTGCGGCTCGCCTTGAGCTGGCGCAGTTCGACCTTGTTCTCCTGGTTGACCACCAGGGCGGTTGGTGCGCCCTTGAGGTCGCGGGTCACGCCTTGTTGCGGTGCCAGGATGGCGTTGGCGTTGACACCGGCCTTGAGCCGCGCATGCACGAACATGCCTGGCAGCAGGGTGTGATCGGGGTTGGGGAACAGGGCGCGCAGGGTCACAGAGCCTGTGGTCTCGTCGACCGCGACTTCGGAGAATTCCAGGCGGCCTTCCTGTTTGAACAGGCTGCCGTCCTCCAGCACCAACTGAACCGAGGCGGCGTTGTCGCCAGCCTTCTGCAACTGACCGCTTTCCAGGTCACGGCGCAGCTTGAGCAGCTCGGCGGTGGACTGGGTAACGTCGACATAAATAGGGTCGAGCTGCTGGATGGTGGCCATGGCATCGGTCTGACCATTGCTCACCAGTGCACCTTCGGTGAACGAAGAACGGCCGATACGGCCGCTGATCGGCGCCAGAACCTTGGTGTAGCGCAGGTCGATCTGTGCGCTCTTGAGCGAAGCCTCGGCCTGCAATCGTTTGGCATTGGCGTCGTCATATTCCTGTTTGGAGACGGCCTGTTCGTCAATCAGTTGCTTGTAGCGTTCGGCCAGCGAGCGTGTAGCCAGCAGGTTGGCCTTGGCATTGGCCAGGGTGGCTTCGTACACGGCAGGGTCGATCTGATACAACTGCTGGCCTTCCTTGACCTCACTGCCTTCCTTGAACAGGCGCTTGAGGATGATGCCGTTGACCTGCGGGCGCACTTCGGCGACGCGGTAGGCACTGGTACGCCCCGGCAATTCCGAGGTGAGGGTGAAGGCTTGCGGCTGGATGGTCACGACGCCGACCTGAGGAGCCTGCGCCGCTGGCGCTGCTTCTTCTTTCTTACAGCCACTGAGCAGTGTTGCCAGGGCGACGGCGGAAACCAGAGCGGTAACGGCTGGCTTGAATTGCATGAGGATCCTCGGGTCGCTGGAGCAGGGAGACGCTCAAGAGTAATGGAAGAGATCTTGATCTGGAAAAAATGCTATCCGGTGGATAAATAGCTTGCTAAGAAATATACTTACATTCATGGTTGTTTGTAAATACTGCTGGGCTGTACTCCGGTACTGCCTCAGCGTTTGATTAGCTCATCCGAGAGGCCCCTGCAGAGGTTCCCCGGAGCGTTTCCCGCACGCGCTGCGCGTTCGGGCCAGATGAGGTTGTACTGCCATGGTCCGTAGAACCAAAGAAGAAGCCCAGGAAACCCGCGCCCAGATCATCGAGGCGGCGGAAAGGGCTTTCTACAAGCGCGGGGTTGCGCGAACCACCCTGGCCGACATCGCCGAACTGGCGGGTGTGACGCGGGGGGCGATCTACTGGCACTTCAATAACAAGGCCGAGCTGGTGCAGGCGTTGCTCGACAGCCTGCACGAGACCCATGACCATTTGGCGCGCGCTAGCGAAAGCGAGGATGAAGTCGACCCGCTTGGCTGCATGCGCAAGCTGCTGTTGCAGGTGTTCAACGAGCTGGTGCTCGATGCCCGAACCCGTCGTATCAATGAAATCCTGCATCACAAGTGCGAGTTCACCGATGATATGTGTGAAATTCGCCAGCAGCGCCAGTGTGCGGTGCTGGATTGCCACAAGGGCATCACCCTGGCGCTGGCCAATGCCGTACGCCGGGGCCAGTTGCCTGGCGAGCTGGATGTCGAGCGCGCGGCGGTGGCCATGTTTGCCTATGTCGATGGCCTGATCGGGCGCTGGCTCTTGCTGCCTGACAGTGTCGATCTGTTGGGTGATGTCGAAAAATGGGTCGACACCGGGCTGGATATGCTGCGCTTGAGCCCGGCTCTGCGCAAATGACACTTTGTGAAGGATTGTGAGGGAGTGTTTCCCGTTTGTGTTAAGGGGGGATTAAGGGCGCGGCTGCCTTGCGGCTGTGCGCAGCACAAGGCGGCTCTCGCAGCGATTGCGCAACTTTCAGCGGCCGCGCAATTGCCGGTCGGGTAGCGCGAATGCCGCAAACAGGCCCAGCACCGCGACAAGCGCACTCCCCATCAACAGTTGTCTGAACGTCTCCAGCAATCGTCCCTGAGTCACCAGGTCCACCTCTGCGGCCTTCAAGCTCCCCAGCAACGGATTGACCGACAGTTCGAAACCACCCTGATGCAGCAGTGCCAGCAACAGGCTGGACATGCACGCCACGCCCATGGCTCCGCCCAGCGAACGGAACAGGTTGGTGGTGCTGGTGGCCACGCCGATGTCCTTGCTGGCCACCGCGCTTTGTGTGCCCACCAGCGAGGTCGGGAATTGCAGCCCGCAGGCTATGCCGGTCAGCAGCATGAACAGCGCAGCGAGCAACGCGGATTGCGGCGGAGTCAGTGCCATCGCGAAAATGGCCACTGGCATCAGCAGTGCACCGGCCAGGATCTGCGGCTTGTAGCGCCCGGTCCGGCTGGTCATGCGGCCTCCTGTGAAGGCGCCCATGGGCAGCCCCATGGCCAGCGGCAGCAGGTGCAGGGCGGCGCTGTCGGCACCGGCGCCGGTGATGCCTTGGTAACGCAAGGGCATGAGCATGGTCAGGGAAATGGACTGGAAACTGGCGAAAAAGATCACTGCCCAGCACAGCACTGCCACTCGGTTGCTGAACAGGCTGAGCGGCAGCAGCGGCTCCGGGCAGCGCCGTTCGTGGGCGATGAAAAGCGTGAGGCCAAGCAGGGCGCAGCCGAACAGCGCCAGCACGGCCGGGTCGGCCCAGGTGTGGCCCTGGCCCACCATGGTAATGCCCAGCAGCAGGCTGCCAAGGCCGAGAATCAATAGCATGGCGCCAAGGTAGTCCACCTGTGCCTCGCGACGCTGCACCGGCATGCTGCCGAGCGCACGGCGTATGGCCCACAAGGCGACCAGCCCCAGCGGCAGGTTGATCCAGAACACCCAGCGCCACGACAGGTACTCGGTCAACCAGCCGCCCAGCACTGGCCCAGCCACGCTGGCCGCGGCGTACATGCTGCTGAAGTAGCCCTGGTAGCGGCCGCGTTCGCGTGGGGGCACGAAGTCGCCAATGATTGCCTGGCTCACCGAGACCATGCCGCCTGCGCCGATACCCTGCAGTACCCGGGCCAGCACCAGTTGCGGCATGTCCTGGGCCATGGCGCAGGCAATGGAGGCCAGGGTGAACAGGCTGATGCCGGTGAGGATCATCCGGCGCCGGCCATAAAGGTCGCCCAGTTTGCCGTAGATCGGCACGGCCACGGTCATTGCCACCATGTACCCGGAAATGACCCAGGCCAGCATGCCGACATCGCTGAACTGTGCCGAGATGGCGGGCAGCGAGACGGCGACGATGGTCTGGTCCAGAGCGCCAAGGAAGATGGCGAGCATGAGGGCGGTGAGCACGTTGCGCAGGGAGGTGGGGGGCAGGGCGGCGGTCACGGGAATACCTTGTTTTGTCTATGGCAGCCTCTTCGCGGGCAAGCCTGCTCTCACAGAAGCCCCCGAATTGTACCCTGAGTTAGGTAGCTTCCTATGTACTATCTGCATCCCCTATGCAATATCGGCATTGGCGCATTCATCCAGTGCTGCATGGCTGCGTGATATCGTTGGTATGCCACAGAGGCTGAAATCCGGGGCTTGCACCAGCTTGGTGCAACATATTGCCGCAGGTTTTTCAGTCCGCTGTCTCCCACACCTTTTATTCCTCTGCCTGCATGTCGAGCATGACCGCCCAGATGGCGACGGTTGGAACAGGTCAGGTAGACCCGATTACAGGGGTCGGTAGTTACCGTTCAAATTTCAACATTATTGCGGAGTGATCATGCCCAAGGCTTCCCACCAAGATCTGCGTTTTGCCTTCCGCGAGCTGCTCGCTTCAGGTTCCTGTTTCCACACTGCCTCGGTGTTCGACCCGATGTCGGCACGCATTGCCGCAGACCTGGGCTTCGAAGTCGGTATCCTCGGCGGTTCGGTCGCCTCGTTGCAGGTGTTGGCTGCTCCGGACTTCGCTCTGATCACCCTCAGCGAGTTCGTCGAGCAGGCCACCCGCATTGGTCGGGTCGCGCAACTGCCGGTACTGGCCGACGCCGACCACGGCTATGGCAACGCACTGAACGTGATGCGCACGGTGACCGAACTGGAGCGCGCCGGTGTGGCCGCGCTGACCATCGAGGACACCCTGCTGCCTGCCCAGTTCGGGCGCAAGTCTACCGACCTGATCCCGGTCGAGGAGGGGGTTGGCAAGATCCGCGCGGCGCTGGAGGCACGAGTCGACTCGTCCCTGTCGATCATTGCCCGTACCAACGCGGGCGTACTCAGCACCGAAGAAATCATCGTGCGTACCCAGAGCTACCAGAAGGCGGGCGCTGATGGTATTTGCATGGTAGGGGTCAAGGACTTCGAGCAGCTCGAGCAGATTGCCGAGCACCTGACGGTGCCGCTGATGCTGGTCACCTATGGCAACCCGAACCTGCGCGATGACGAACGCCTGGCGCGTCTGGGCGTGCGCATCGTGGTCGATGGCCATGCGGCTTACTTTGCCGCGATCAAGGCCACTTACGACTGCCTGCGGCTGCAGCGTGGCCGGCAGAACAAGTCGGAAAACCTCAGTGCCACCGAACTCTCGCACACCTACACCCAGCCTGAAGACTACATTCGCTGGGCCAAGGAATACATGAGCGTCGAAGAGTGATCGGCAGGGCGCCGTCCATTCAACGGACGGCGCTCAAGGTTGCACTCCACAGTCGGCCATTGAGTCGCCTGCTTCGCGGGCATGCCCGCTCCCACTGGTACCGCACAGATCCCAAGGCATGTGCATACCTGTGGGCGACCCCGCGAAAGGGCTGTCACAGGCTGGCCTGGCCCTCCAGCCAGTCCAGCAACTCCAGCAACCCCGGCGGCAAACCCCTGGCCTGGCTCACCAGGTAATACCCCTTGCCTGTCAGCACCTTCAGCGCAAACGGCATGCACAACCGCCCACCGCGCAGGTCATCGCCAATCAGCGACCAGTCACCGATCGCCACTCCTGTCCCCTGCGAAGCCATGGCCATCGCCATGTCCAGTGTCTCGAAATGCTGTTTGGGTCCATGCGTGGCCAGCGTCACTCCGGCCGCCTGCAACCACAACCGCCAGTCGTGTTCATCCCGCGAGGGATGCAGCAACATATGTCGGGCCAGGTCTTCCACCTGCTGCAACGGCACAGGCCCTTCACGCAGTGACGGTGCGCACACCGGGGTCAGCTGCTCATCGAACAGCTTGCGCACGTGCAGCCCGTGGTTTGGCGCATTGCCATAGACCACCGCCGCATCGAAGCCCTCGCGACGCAAATCCACCCCGTGCTGCACGGTCGTGGTCAGCTCAACCGGCACATCCGGGCGCAGTGCCTGCCATTCCATCAGGCGCGGCAGCAGCCAACGCATCACACAGGTGGGGGCCTTGAGCTGCAGGGTGGTGCTGTGCTCGCCCACTTCGCGCACCCCTTGTTCGATCAGCGCGAACACCTGCTGCACCCGCGGCAGCCAGTCCAGGCCTTCACGGGTCAGGCTTAACCCGCGGGCCTCGCGCTTGAACAGGGCATAACCCAGGTGTTCTTCGAGGGATGCAATCTGGCGGCTGACAGCGCCTTGGGTGATGTGCAACTGCTGCCCGGCGCGGGTGAAGTTGCACTGCTGGGCGGTGACCAGAAACGTGTGCAGGGCAGGCAGGGGCGGGAGGCGTTTCATTGCAGTAAGCCATGATCACAGGACATGGCTAGTATGTGTTTTTTTGCATTGTGGCGATAGCCGTGGCTTGGGTCCAATAAGGGCATACCCCAACACGATTCATGGTGATCCCTGATGGCAACCTGCGGCGAAGTACTGGTCAATCTCCTTGAAGGCTATGGCGTCGATCATGTCTTCGGCATCCCCGGTGTACATACCGTGGAGCTCTATCGTGGCCTGGCGGGCTCTTCCATTCGTCACATCACCCCACGTCATGAGCAAGGTGCCGGGTTCATGGCTGACGGCTATGCGCGCACCCGCGGCAAACCCGGGGTGTGCTTCATTATCACCGGGCCGGGCATGACCAATATCACCACTGCCATGGGCCAGGCTTATGCCGACTCGATCCCGATGCTGGTGATTTCCAGCGTGCAGTCCCGTGACCAGTTGGGCGGTGGCCGTGGCAAGCTGCACGAGCTGCCCAACCAAGCGGCGCTGGTATCGGGTGTGGCAGCGTTTTCCCACACTTTGATGAGTGCAGCCGACTTGCCGCAGGTGCTGGCCCGGGCATTTGCCGTGTTCGACAGTGCCCGGCCGCGTCCGGTACATATCGAAATCCCGCTCGATGTGCTGGTTGAACCGGCCGACTTCCTGCTGCCGGGACGCCCTGTACGGGGTAGTCGGGCAGGGGCTGCACCTCAGGCCGTGGCGCAGATGGCTGAGCGACTGGCCAGTGCACGTCGGCCGCTGATTCTGGCCGGTGGCGGGGCGTTGGCTGCGGGCGCTGCGCTGGCACGCCTGGCCGAACACCTTCAGGCCCCGGTGGCGCTGACCATCAATGCCAAAGGCTTGCTGCCTGCCAGCCACCCATTGCAGATCGGCTCGACCCAGTCGTTACCGGCTACACGGGCGCTGGTGGCCGAGGCTGACGTGGTGCTGGCGATCGGCACCGAACTGGCCGAAACCGATTATGACGTGACCTTCAAGGGAGGCTTCGAGATCCCGGGCAGTCTGCTGCGCATTGACATCGACCCGGACCAGACCGTGCGCAATTATCTGCCGGAGCTGGCGCTGGTAGCCGATGCCGAGCTGGCTGCCGAAGCGCTGCTCGGTGCCCTGCAAGCCCAGCCGCAGCCAGTGCACGAAAGCACTTGGGGCGTGGCCCGCGTGGCCAATCTGCGCAAGGTCCTGGCGGCAGACTGGGACCAGCCCACCCTGAGCCAGACGCGCTTGCTGAGCGCCATACTAGAGCGCCTGCCGAATGCGATTCTGGTGGGCGACTCGACCCAACCTGTGTACACCGGCAACCTGACACTCGACATGGAGCAGCCACGGCGCTGGTTCAACGCCTCGACCGGGTACGGCACCTTGGGTTACGCGTTGCCAGCAGCCATGGGCGCCTGGTTGGGCAGTGCCGAGCAGGCCGTCGAACGCGCTCCGGCGGTGTGCCTGATTGGTGATGGTGGTTTGCAGTTCACCCTGCCGGAACTGGCCAGTGCAGTGGAGGCGCAGGTACCGCTGATCGTACTGCTGTGGAATAACCAGGGGTACGAGGAAATCAAGAAATACATGGTCAATCGGGCGATCGAGCCGGTCGGGGTGGATATCCATACCCCGGATTTCATCGGCGTGGCGCGGGCGTTGGGCGCGGCAGCAGAGAACGTGGCCGATATCGCCCAATTGCAGGCGGCGCTCGGGCAAGCGGTGGAGCGCACGGGGCCGACCTTGATTCAGGTGGATCAGAATCAGTGGCAGGCCGCGGTGTTGGGTTGAAGCATTGCGATTGCCTGTATCGGCCTCTCGCGCCTGCAGGCAGCGCGCAATTTTCGCATCTGTGCAAAAAACCTGTAGGAGCGGGTTTACCCGCGAAAGCGCCGGTGCAGGCGAATGTTGAGCTTCAGACCGCAGTAGCCCGCAACCGAGCCACATCACGAATCGGCGGCGCGCCGTAAAGCCGGCTGTATTCACGGCTGAACTGCGACGGGCTTTCATAACCCACCCGATAAGCCGCCACCGCCGCCTCCAGCCCGTCGTTCAACATCAGTCGCCGGGCTTCCTGCAGGCGCAGTTGCTTCTGGTACTGCAATGGGCTCATCGAGGTCACCGCCTTGAAGCGGTGGTGCAAGGTCGAGGTGCTGAGGTTGACCTCACGTGCCAGGTCCTCGATACGCAGCGGCTGTTGGAAGTTGTTGTTGAGCCAGGTGATGGCCTGGCAAACCCGGTGGGTCTGGCTGTTGGCCAAGGCAATTTCATACAGCCGGTAACCCTGCGGCCCACGCAGCAGGCGGTAGAGAATCTCGCGGCGGAACAGCGGCGCCAGCATTGCGATATCGCGGGGGGTGTCAAGCAGGCGCAGCAACCGCAGCAGGGCATCGAGCAATGCGGCATCTGTCCTTTCCACGTACAAACCACGGCCGGAAGGTCGATTGGGTACCAGCATCGGTCCGCTCTCGGCGATCAGTTGGCTGATCTCGGCCGGGTCCAGGTCCATGCGCAGGCCCAGGCTTGGGTTCTCGGGGCTGGCATCCAGCCTCACGGCACTGAGCGGCAAGGTCACCGAAACGACCATGTAATGCAGTGGGTCGTAGGCGTACTGCTCGTCACCCAGGAACAGGCTTTTGCTGCCTTGGGCAAGGATGCACAGGGCAGGCTGCGCCAGGGTGGGCACAGAACGCACATTTTCGGTGTAGCGCACCAGGTGCAGGTCATCGATGGCCGACGCCGGGCCATGGGGCTCGCCCGCGTGGCGGTTGATCAGCTCGGCCAGCTCCAGGCGCTGCAGTTCCAGGGTCGGTTCGGTGGACGTGGCGGTGGTCATGATGGCTTTCCTCTGCTGACCGACGCAGCATAGGTTTGGGCAAAGACGGGCGCTAGTCGAAAGCTGCATGTCGATTGCCTGATCCTGCCGCGCTGCAGGATCAGGCAATCGACGTGCAGTAATGGCCTAACGCGCCGCGCGGGTGAGCGCCTAACCTTGGCAGCCTGGCTTTTCCGTCCGCCTGCTTCAAGGAGATTGTGCAATGACCCTTAACCAACCGGTCACCCACCTTGCTTTCATCCGTGCCAGCAGCGGGCGCTCGGCAGAGCTGGGCGCGCGCCTGCGTGACCTGCTTGAGCCCTCGCGGCGTACACCGGGTTGCCTGAGTTTTACCGTGCAGCGTTCGCAGGCTGATGCTGACCTGTGGTTGCTCAGCGGAAGCTGGCAGGACCAGCAGGCGATGAGTGGTTACTTTGCTTCGCCGACACTGGAGGTGTTCGGTGAGCTGGTGCAGGCCCAGGTGGTCAGCAGCCTGGACTTGCATACCTTCGATTGAGCGTGAATGAGGTAAAGTGACGCCCTTGTTCAATCACGCGGACAGCAACATGGCACGTAGGGAATTCACTCATTTCGAAGCGGTATCGGCGATGGTGCCGGTGGAAGGTGGCGGCTACAACGCAGCCATCGCGGTCAAAGCCTTGGGCATGGGCGGCGCGCCGCGCTTTCACAAGGTTCTCGACGGGCAGGTATTCAAGGGCGCCGTGGCCGCCGACGAAGCGGCCACCGCCGAACTGCAACGCCTGCAGGGCGTCAGCGAAGAGGGTGAGCTGGTCTGGTGATCAGGCCGGCGGCCGGGCCATCTTGAACAGGTTGCCCAGCTCGAAATAATCCGCCGGGCCACCCCCCCGCAGAATAGGCTCGGCGGCAGCGGTATCGTAGATGCCGTTGTTCAGCAGGTGTTCGGCAATGTGCACCGCCACCACTTCCCCGAGGATAAGCCAGCTGGGCACCTGTTCCTGGTCGGCGCGCTTGAGCTGGACGATCTGGCTGACCTTGCACTCGAAGGCTACCGGCGTTTCACCCACGCGCGGCACCTTGACGATGCTCGACGGTGCGGCAGTTAGGCCGCTCAATTCGAATTCGTTTACTTCGGCAGCAACCGGTGCGCAGCTCAGGTTCATTTGCTCGGCCAGGGGGCGGGTGGCCAGGTTCCAGACGAACTCACCGGTCTGCTCGATGTTGTTCAGGCTGTCTTTGCGCCCGACGCTGCAGAAACCGATGATCGGCGGGATGTAGTTGAACGCATTGAAGAAGCTGTAAGGCGCCAGGTTCAGGCGGCCTTCGCGGTCCTGAGAGGAGATCCAGCCGATCGGGCGGGGACCGACGATGGCATTGAACGGGTCGTGCGGCAGGCCGTGGCCTTTGGCGGGTTCGTAGTAATACATCTGTGCTGGCCTTGTTGGCCCTACCTCCTGGTGGACAAGGTGCCTAGTGTGCCAAGCCTGAGCTCGCGTGCAAATGATCAAGCCCGGCCGAAGCCGGGCTGGGTGCTCGCAATCAGGTATCAGCTGATGCGGTGCGCGTTGGTGCGGTTGAAGCCATCTTCGGCGAAGCGTTGGCCGCCGGTGCGGTCGAAGCCGTCTTCGGCGAAGCGTTGGCCGCCGGTGCGGTCGAAGCCGTCTTCGGCGAAGCGTTGGCCGCCGGTGCGATCGAAGCCGTCTTCGGCGAAGCGTTGGCCGCCGGTGCGGTCGAAGCCATCTTCGGCGAAGCGTTGGCCACCGGTGCGATCGAAGCCGTCTTCAGCGTAGCTGGCGGGCTGGGTTTGAGCCGCGGCAAAGGTGTGAGCGTCGGTCCGGTCGAAGCCATCTTCGGCGAAGGCGCCAGCTGCGAAAACCGAGAGGGCCAGGGTAAGGATCAGTTTGTTTTTCATGGTCGTTGCTCCAGGGGTTTGTGAGTTGTTTGTTTCTATGGGTTTAATCCTACGCCGAATAATTTGATTAAAAAGCGCAAAAAACAGCGCTTAATAATCTATTTATTCGATGTGTTTGGGCGCGTATGTCGTGCTTCAGGCCGCAAGCCTGGCTAGGGAGCGTCCTTGCGGGCGCCAACGTTCTGCCAGCCATTGCAGCTTGATGAGGTGGAATTAATAGGGCGTTAAGAAGGAAAAGTCTGAATAGAAAAGGGGCGCTCCATGCAATGGAGCGCCCCTTTTAGTACTGCCAGGCCAGCGTTACTCAGTGGTAATCCGCGAGTGCTGCTTGGTGTCTTTCATGGTCGCGTAAACCAGCAGCGAGCAGGCGATACAGGCGGTGACGTACCAGTAGAAGCCGCTCTCCATACCAGCGCTCTTGAACCACAGGGCCACGTATTCGGCGGTGCCACCGAAGATCGACACGGTCAGGGCATACGGCAGGCCCACGCCCAGGGCGCGAATCTCGGTAGGGAACAGCTCGGCTTTGACCACGGCGTTGATCGAGGTATAGCCGCTTACGATGATCAGCGCTGCCATGATCAGGAAGAACGCACCCCACCAGCTCTGGATGGTGTGCAGGGTGCTGAGGATAGGGACGGTGAACAGGGTGCCGAGCACACCGAAGGCGATCAGGATTGGACGGCGGCCGATCTTGTCGGAGAGACCACCGATCACCGGCTGCAGGCACATGAACAGGAACAGCGTGGCGGCCGAGATGGTGGTCGAGTCACTGATGCTCATGCCTACGGTGTTGACCAGGTACTTCTGCATGTAGGTGGTATAGGTGTAGAAGGCCAGGGTACCGCCCATGGTCAGACCGACGACGGTCATCAGCTCCTTGGGGTGACGCAGCAGGGTGCGCATCAGGCTTTCCTTGGCCTTTTCCTTCTTGGTGAACGAGGCGGTTTCTTCCATGCCGCGACGCAGGTACAGGGCCACCACCGCGCACAGCGCACCGATCACGAACGGCACGCGCCAGCCCCAGGCGTACAACTGCTCGGTGGTCAGGGTCTGTTGCAGGACGATCAGTACCGCCAGGGCGATGAGCTGGCCGGAGATCAGGGTCACGTACTGGAAGCTGGAGAAGAAACCACGGCGCTCCTTGCTGGCCATTTCGCTGAGGTAGGTGGCCGAGGTGCCGTATTCACCACCCACCGACAGGCCCTGCAGCAGGCGCGCGATGACCAGCAGGACAGGTGCGGCGACGCCGATGGTTTCGTAACCCGGGGTCAGGGCGATGACCAGCGAGCCGGCGCACATGAGCAGGACCGACGCCATCAGCGCGGCCTTGCGGCCCTTGCGGTCGGCGTACAGGCCCATCAGCCAGCCACCGATCGGGCGCATGAGGAAGCCCACGGCGAAGATCGCGGCGGTATTGAGCAGTTGTGCGGTGGAGTCGCCGGCCGGGAAGAAGGCCTTGGCGAAGTACAGCGAGAATGCGGCGTAGACGTACCAGTCGTACCATTCGACCATGTTGCCGATGGACCCGCTGAAAATCGACTTCAAGCGGCTGGCGGTGGTTTTTTCTGCGGCAGGCGCGGTGGCCGCCCCGGCGGGCAGGGAGGTGGCGTTATCCATCAGGGATACCTTCTCGTTGTTTTTGTGGAGCGCGCCGTGGCGCAGCTTGCCAAGGCAATTGCAGAAGGTGTGCCAAATGGGTGCGGGCTGATTCATTTGAGGGCATCAAATACCCCAAGCCGGCACAGTAGTGGGCCTTGCGCCGCCCTATGCAGGCGCGGGCCTGACCGCGAAGGGCTGCAAAGCAGTCCGAAATCTCGATGTGATGAGCAGTTTTTCGCCTACCAGGTCCTGGTCATAAGCGGATTTCCGCTCATGCCTGCCCAATAAAATCCTCGCGCACCAGCCCATGCCGTTGCATCTTCTCGTTAAGCGTGCGCCGCGGCAGTTGCAACGCCTCCATCACCGACTTGATCTCGCCCCCATGCTGACGCAAGGCCGCACGCAGGCATTGCGCCTCGAATGCTTCCATTTGCTCGCCCAGCGACTGCCCGGCAGGTGCAACCTCGATGTTTGGCGAACCCAGCCCCAACGCATGCCGCTCCGCCGCATTGGCCAGCTCACGCACGTTGCCAGGCCAGTCATGTGACAGCAGCTGCGCCAGCTGTGCACCCGATAGCGGCGGGGCAGCGCGACCAAGCTTTTCACCGGCAGCACGGGCAAAGTGTTCGAACAGCAGCGGAATATCCTCCCGCCGCTCGCGCAGCGGTGCCAGGCGCAATTCGGCCACATTCAGGCGGTAGGCCAGGTCTTCGCGGAAGCGCCCGGCACGAGCCTCCCCGAGCAGGTCGGGCTTGGTCGCCGCAATGATGCGCAGGTCCACGCTGATGCTCTGGTTGGCCCCCAGGCGCTCCAGCTTCTGCTCCTGAATCACCCGCAACAGCTTGGCTTGTTGGGCCAGTGGCATGCTCTCGATTTCGTCGAGGAACACGGTGCCACCGTTGGCGTACTCCAGCTTGCCGATCCGTTTACCCTGGGCGCCCGTGAAGGCACCGCTCTCATGGCCGAACAGTTCGGCCTCGAACAGCGATTCGGGGATGGCCGCGCAGTTAAGGGCTACAAAGGGCTTGGCGGCGCGAGGACCAAAGTCGTGCAGGCAGCGGGCCACCCGCTCCTTGCCACTGCCGGTTTCACCGCGGATCAGTACGTTTACCGGCAGGCTGGCCAGGTCCAGGACTTGCCGGCGCAGCTGTTGCAGGCCCTGGGACATGCCCAGCAGCGTGACTTCCAGGCGTGACTTGAGGTCGGCCTGCTCGTGGAGCCGGCGGTTCTCCAGCACCAGCTGGCGCTTTTCCAGGGCGCGACGCAGGCTGCCCAGCAAGTCTTGCGGCGTGAAGGGTTTTTCCAGGAAGTCATAGGCCCCGCTGCGCATGGCTTCTACCGCCATCGGTACATCACCGTGACCGGTCAGCAGAATCACGGGCAGGTCGGGGTCGTTCGCTTGCAGGCGTTCGAGCAATTGCAGGCCATCCATACCCGGCATGCGCACATCGCTGATGATCACCCCAGGGAAGTGCTGCGGCAGGTGCGCCAGGCACTCTTCGGCGCGAGCGAACAACTGCACGCTGAAGCCTGACAGGCTCAGCCATTGCTCGACAGCAGTGCGGATACTGGCTTCATCATCGACGACGATCACCGAATTCAACATACAGGCTCCAGGTCACGGGGCAGGGTAAGGCTCAGGCGCGCGCCGCCAGGCAGGTTTTCGGCCCGCAGCTGGCCGCCGGCCTCATGGACGATGCCGTAAGAAATGGCCAGGCCCAGCCCTAGCCCTTCCCCCACCGGTTTGGTGGTGAAGAACGGGTCGAAGACCTTGGGCAGGTCGGCTTCGGCAATGCCGCCACCCGAGTCGAGCACGCTCAGGCGCCATAGCTCTCCGTCGGGTTCGATGCGGATCTCCAGGCGTTTGTAGCGCTTGTCGATCATCGCGTCGAGTGCATTGTGCAGGAGGTTTATCAGCACCTGCTCCAGGCGGATGGCATCGCCGCGTACCCAGGCCGGGCGTGCCAGGTACAGAGCCACCTCCACTTCCTCGCTGCGAATGCGCGCTTCCAGCAGGTGCAAGGCCTGATCGACCACGGTTGCCAGGTCGAGGCGTTCGCGCAGGCCCATCGGGCTGTTGCGGGCAAAGGTTTTCAGGTGGCTGGTCAGCGCTGCCATGCGCGTGAGCATCTGTTCCAGCGGCTCCAGCGCTTGCCGTGCTTCGTCGTGGCGACCATGGTCAAGCAGCAGGCGCAGGGTCTCCAACTGCATACGTTGGGTGGTCAGCGGTTGGTTGATTTCGTGGGCCATGGCCGCCGACATCTGCCCGAGTGCGGCCAGCTTGGCTGATTGCACCAGGCCTTCCTGGGCAGTGCGCAGCTCGCGGGTGCGCTCCTCGACCTGGCGTTCGAGTTCTTGCCGGCTGCGCTGGCGCAGGCGTGCCAGGCGCAGGCGTTGGCTGACGAAAAGGACGGCGAACACCAGGCTCAGCCAGACGGCGGCGGCGCCAAGCGCGGCATTACGGCCGTCGGCAGCGACCTGCGGTTTGCGCAGCAGGTGCAAGGTCCAGTTTTCGCCTTCCAGCGGCAGGCTTTCCCACAAGTACTCGGTGCTACCCTCGGGGCCTTGCACGCGGCTAAGGGTGCTGTAGGGGGCAAACCGCGTCAGCACCTGATGCTGGAGCGGCACCAGCGGTTGCTTGTCGTACTGACGGGTTTCGGCCAGCTCGGCACGGTCGGCACCACTGAGCGGCTGAAGCTCGCGGTAGCGCCAGCCATCCTGGTTTGCAATGAAAGTAATACCGCGGGCGTCGCTGACCAACAGGATATCGTTGCCCTGTCGCCACTCGCGTTCCAGCTCGGGGAATTCCAGCTTCACCACCATGGCGCCAAGGAAGCGGCCGTGCTCGTCGTTCACCGCGCTGGCGAGAAAGTAGCCCGGCACGCCACTGGTCACGCCCACGGCATAGAAGCGGCCACTGCCCTGGCTGCGGGTTTGCTTGAAGTAGGGACGGAAACCGTAGTTGGAGCCGACGTAGCTGCTGGGCAGCCGCCAATTGCTGGCGGCAATGGCCAGGCCGGTGCGGTCGAGCAGTTCGAGGGTGGAGGAATTGGCGGCGCCATTGATACGTTCGAGCTTGTGGTTCAGGGCGTTCTGAACGCCTTCATCGATCGGGCCGCGCAAGGCTGCGATCAGCTCCGGGTCTAGCGCCAGCACGGCGGGGAGGGCGCGGTAGCGCTCGATCAGGGTGTGCAGTGCGTTGGCGTACAGGCCCAGTTGCTGGCTGGCACGCTTGGCGTCGTCTTCCATGGCCTGGCGCTTGGCCTGGTGCATGGCCCAGCCGGCGCTGAGTGCGGTACCCAGCACGATCAGCAGGGTGATCAGCCCCAGACGCAGGGCGCGAAAGGAAAAGGGCATTGGGGGCGGATCCGGTGGTGGGATATCGGGGCCGGCCTCTTCGCGGGTAAACCCGCTCCTACAGGTACTCTGCAGCACCTGCAGGAGCGGGTTTAGCCGCGAAAAGGCCGGAACAGGCGGCCATTTTCAGTCAAAGCAATTCGAAGCTCTGCTGCTGCACCGCCTGGGAATCCAGCCCTACCTGGACATTGAACTCCCCAGGTTCGGCAACCCGCTGCAACTGGCCATTGTAGAACTTCAGGTCGTCCTCGCTGATGCGGAAGGTCAACGTGCGGGTTTCACCAGGTTCAAGCATCAGCTTCTGGAAGTTTTTCAGCTCTTTCACCGGGCGGCTCATCGACGCCGACACATCCTGCAGGTACAGCTGCACCACCGTCTCGCCTGCAACCTTGCCGGTGTTCTTGACCGTTACCTTGGCTTCCAGCGTATCGCCGCGCTTGAGATCCTTGCCCGACAGGTTCAGGCCCGACAGCTCGAAGCTGCTGTAGCTCAAGCCATAGCCGAACGGATAAAGGGGCCCGTTGGGTTCTTCGAAGTATTGCGAGGTGTAGTTGCCCGGCTTGCCCGGCGTGAACGGCCGGCCGATGCGAGTGTGGTTGTAGTACATCGGGATCTGCCCCACCGACCGAGGGAAGGTAATGGCCAGCTTGCCGGAGGGGTTGTAGTCGCCAAACAGCACGTCGGCGATGGCATTGCCGCCTTCGGTGCCGGCGAACCAGGTTTCCAGGATGGCGTCGGCCTGCTCGCGCTCCCAGCTGATCGACAGCGGACGGCCGTTCATCAGCACCAGCACCAGCGGTTTGCCGGTGGCCTTGAGCGCCTTGATCAGCTCGCGCTGGCTGGCCGGGATCTCCAGGGTGGTACGGCTCGACGACTCATGGGACATGCCGCGGGACTCGCCAACTACAGCGACCACGACGTCGGATTGCTTCGCCGCCTTGACTGCTTCATCGATCAGCACGGCAGGCGGGCGTGGGTCGTCGACGATTTCCGGGGCATCGAAGTTGAGGAAGTTCAGGTAATCGAGGATCGCCTTGTCGCCCGTGACGTTGGAACCTTTGGCGTAGACCAGCTTGGCCTTGCCGTCCACGGCGCGGCGCAAGCCCTCGCGCACGGTCACGGAGTGGACGGGTTTACCGTCGGCGGCCCAGCTGCCCATCATGTCGATCGGGGCATCGGCCAGCGGGCCGACCAAGGCAATGGTGCCGGCCTTTTTCAGCGGCAGGGTCTGGTTGCGGTTTTCCAGCAGCACCAGGCTGCGGCGTGCCACGTCACGCGCAGCTTCGCGGTGCAGGCGGTCGTTGCCGTAGTAGTCCTTCAGGTCGGTTTCGGCTTTGCCGATGCGCACGTATGGGTCCTTGAACAGGCCCATGTCGTACTTGGCACCCAGCACCTCACGTACCGCCTGGTCCAGTTCGCGCTGGCTCACTTCGCCGGACTTCAGCAGGCCCGGCAGCTCCTCGCCGTACAGGGTATCGTTCATGCTCATGTCGATGCCGGCCTTGATCGCCAGCTTGGCGGCTTCACGGCCATCACGGGCGACGCCGTGGCGAATCAGCTCTTGGATGGCGCCGTGGTCGCTGATGGTCACGCCCTTGAAGCCCCACTCCTTGCGCAGCAAGTCGTTCATCAGCCAGGTGTTGGAGGTGGCTGGTACGCCGTTGATCGAGTTCAGCGCGACCATCACGCCACCGGCGCCCGCATCGAGCGCGGCGCGATAGGGTGGCAGGTAGTCGTTGTACATTTTCGGCAGGCTCATATCGACCGTGTTGTAGTCGCGCCCGCCTTCCACTGCGCCGTACAAGGCGAAATGCTTGACGATGGCCATGATGCTGTCGGGGTTGGCCGGGCTGCTGCCCTGGAACGAGCGCACCATTACCTGGCCGATTTTCGAAGTCAGGTAGGTGTCTTCGCCGAAACCTTCACTGGTGCGGCCCCAGCGCGGGTCACGGGCGATATCCACCATTGGCGCGAACGTCATGTCCAGGGCGTCGGCCGAGGCTTCGATCGCCGCGGTGCGGCCGACCTTGGCGACGGCCTCCATGTCCCAGGTGGCGGCCATGCCCAGGCCGATCGGGAAGATGGTGCGCTCGCCGTGGACGGTGTCGTAGGCGAAGAACATCGGGATTTTCAGGCGGCTTCGCATGGCCGCGTCCTGCATCGGTCGGTTTTCGGGGGCTGTGCGAGAGTTGAAGGTGCCACCGATGCGGCCGGCGGCGATTTCCTCGCGGATCTTGTCGCGGGGCATCTCCGGGCCGATGCTGATCAGGCGCAACTGGCCGATTTTCTCGGCTTCGGTCATCTGGCTGATCAGATGCTCGATGAATGCCTGCTTGTCCTGCAGGGGCGGCGCGGAGGGGGCGGCGAGGGCCGCCTGACTGGCAAGGCCCATGGCCAGGCCCAGCAAAGACAGTTTCATCATCAATTCCGTTATGGGGCCGCTGCCGTATCCACCGTGATACGTGCGCGACCGAAGTTTTCAGGCGGCTATTGTTGTACGATTTGCGGGCAATTCTTCCAGCGGCGGATTATGCCTGAATATATCGCCTGCGGATGAAGCCCCGAATGCCGGGATAACAACTATAAGAACGCTCAAGAGACCGACGGCATGACGCCCTTCGACGAATACCATCAGCGGCAGATTGCCGAAGCCATAGCCCGTGCCGAACGGCGTACCGATGCCGAACTGGTGACGGTGCTGGCCCGCCGTGCCGACGACTACGCCTATTGGCCGTTGCTCTGCGCCGCTGTGCTGGCGCTGTCCGTACCGGGTCTGTTGCACTGGCTGCTGGCTTGGCCCAGCGTGCGTGGTGTGCTGCTGGGCAACGTGCTGTTGTTCGTCGGTCTGTGCCTGCTGCTGCGCAACGCGCGCCTGGCCGACTGGCTGATCCCCCGTGCCTTGCGCCGCTGGCGAGCCTCACGCCTGGCCCGCCAGCAGTTTCGCGAGCAGAACCTGCAGCGCACAGCAGGCGCCACGGGCGTGCTGATTTTCGTCAGCGAGGCGGAGCGGCATGTGGAAATCTTGGTCGATCGGGGTATCGAACACTGCCTGGATGCCGAGGCCCGCGCGGCCATCGGTGCCCGCTTGGCCGAGCAGGTGCGCCAGGGCCGTACCTTGCAGGGCTTTGTCGAGTGCATCGAGGCGTGTGGCGAGCTGCTTAGCCGGCACGTGCCGCCAACCCATGCCCGCAACGAGTTGCCCAACCGCTTGGTGATTCTCGACTGAAGGAGCACCAGCGTTTCTGGAGAGCGCTCCCACAGGGTGCTTGGGGCACGTTAGAATAGGCGTTCCGCTACCCAAGGCCCCCTTTTTCATGCCCGCCAGTACTTCTGCCTCTTCCGCGCCGGATGCGCGCGCTCAGTTTCTCGACCTGCTGAACGCCGCTCTGCACGGCGAAACCCTGGTCAAACTGGTGCTGGCGCGCCATGTCGGTGCCGACCAGACCTTGCAACGGATCATTGCCAAGCCGCTGCAGGTCAAGGGCCAGCCGTGCCTGTCGCTGGTCTACCGCCACCAGACCCGTGACATCACCCGCAACCTGCCGCTGGACCAGGCTCAGGTGCTGGTTTCCGAACTGCTGCCGGACAGCTTCCGCAATGCTCACCTGTTCGATGCTGACGGCGAAGTGCAGCTGACCTTCAGCAAGAAGGGCAAGCCGATGCTCCAGCGCCACGGTGCCCAGGCGCCGCGCGTGGCCGACGCGGGCAGTGGGCATGACCGCGAGAAGAAGCGTTATCTGGAGCTGTCGCGGCCGTTTCTGCGCGACCTCGGTGTGACCGATGCACAAGGCGCACTGATCCCGTCCATGTCGCGCAAGTGGAAGCAGATCAACAAATTCATCGAGGTGTTCGACCACGCCCTGGCCAGCGCCCCGGTGCCGGCCGAGCAGGCACTGCGGGTGGCCGACTTCGGCTCGGGCAAGGGCTACCTGACCTTTGCCATGCACGATTACCTGCGCAACAGCCTGGGCCGTGACGCACAGGTGACAGGCGTGGAACTGCGCAAGGATATGGTCGACCTGTGCAACACCGCGGCCGCACGCCTGGACCACCCGGGCCTGGATTTCCAGTGTGGTGACGTACGCAGCGTGGTACCTGAGGCCATCGAGGTGATGATCGCCTTGCATGCCTGTGACATCGCCACCGACTACGCCATCCACACCGGCATCCGCTGCAACGCCGCAATCATCATGTGCTCGCCGTGCTGCCACAAACAGATCCGCCCGCAACTGCACAGCCCGGGGTTGCTGCAACCCATGCTGCAGTACGGCCTGCACCTGGGCCAGCAGGCCGAAATGCTCACCGACAGCCTGCGCGCACTGTATCTGGAAGCCTGTGGCTATGAAACCAAGGTGTTCGAGTTCATCTCGCTGGAGCACACCAACAAGAACAAGATGATTCTTGCGGTGAAGCGGCGCCAGGCGGGGGATAACGGGGCGTTGCTGGAGAAGATTGCCCAGCTCAAGGCGTTCTATGGGGTGCAGGAGCATTGCCTGGAAACATTGTTGCGGGCGGATGGGTTGCTCTGACGCCACCCACCGGCATGCCTGCAGGGGACGCTGTCAGCGCCGAGCAGAGGGCACTTCGACAGCCAATGCTGCCTGCCCCAACGGATGGGTGCTGGCATCGAAGAAATGCAGCGCCGTCCCCGGCAAATCCCCGAAACGATCTGCAAAATGCTGCTTCTGATTGATCACTGACGCCTCGCCCAGCGGCCGAATGGCAATGGACAGCTGTTGCGGACGGGCTTGGCGCACAGCGTCGAGCAGGTGCCGGTCACTGCTGTCCAGGTGCTGCCCGAACAGGCATAGCCCCTGGCTTTCCCCTGCCAGCTGCCCCAGGCACCAGCTCAGATAGTCCGAGTTGCGGATGGCGCGCAGTTTCTCGTCGCTGCGGTCTTCGTTGACGAACAGCGGTACTTCACCCGGGATGTTCACGGCAAACCCATCGAGCAGTTCGGCACTTTCAGCGCTGCGCTGGCGGGTGGTGCCGTCGGGCAGCTTGAGCAGGTGCAGGCCGCCGTGCAGGTGCAGCACCCGGGTGCCTTCGCTGCCGGTGCGTCGAACGTCGAAATAGCCTTGTTCGTCGAACAGTTCGGCGAAGCCATTCGGGGCGTGCTGCACGGCCCATGGCAGCAGCAGGTCGTAGTTGCTGGTGTAGACGCTTCGATAGCCGCGCAGCGCCTGATTGAGGGTTGTCAGTGTCGCCTTCGGCATCAGCGGCCAGGGCAGATGCACCGTGCGCACGGCGTGGATCAACGCTTCCTTGATCGAGTAGTAGCGGTTCAGCGGCGCGGTGGAGTTGATGGCCAGGGCGGCATTGGTACGCACGGTGGTGTTGAGGGCGCTGAGCACCGGCTCGAACAGTTCCGTGGCCAGGGACTTGAACAGTGCCTGGTCACTGACCGCCAGGCCTTTCTTGCGGCCCGCGCGTTGCGCTTGCTCGAATAGCGAGAAGTAGCCGAACGGCTTCCATACTGCGCGGCTGGCGCCGTTGCCCAGCAGCAGGGCGTCGCAGGGGTGGCGGGCGGCGAGTTCTGGCCAGGGGGTAAGGGTGGCATCGAGTGCGGGCATGCTGGGTCCGTTGGGTGGTGCGGGGAACGGGGCGACTTTAGCATGTCATGCGAGGTGTGCGAGGGTTGGTGTCAAGGCGATGGTTTTGGGTTGTCTGTGCTGGCC
>NZ_JBICKE010000100.1:0-110592 GCF_043103865.1 Pseudomonas sp. yb_5 | reverse complement strand
CCAATCTCCACCCGCCGTTCACCGTTGCCGCCGCTACCGTATTCGCGGGTAAACCCGCTCCTACCTTGGTTTGCGCTAACGGCTGAATTTTGCGCCGGGCAAGACAGGCGCTGTAGATGTGGAGCGCAATGGCAGCGATCAGCGGGCCAGGCCTGAACGACGCTCGCGCAGCGCCTTGTCGACTTCGGCCTCGACCTTGTAGGCCGGCCCCTCCAGGTCGTCGAAGTTGCGCGTATAGCGTCGGGCAAACTCCTCCACACCCAGCTCCTGATACTGCTGCACATGCTTGAGCTCGTGCGCCCACAAGGCCACGTTGTCCTCGGCATCGGCGGCCCGGCGGAAGATGATCGTGTCGATCAGTGTAACGGCGTTCACATCGGGGTTCTGCAATAGCGCATTGGCTGCGCTCATCTGTTGCTCATCCCCCACCCGAAAGCGCGCTGCGTCGAGCACGGCAAAGTCATACCAAGGTTCAAGCTGCGCCCGAATATGCAACGGAATCGGCTGAACACCGCTGGCCGTGGCTTCGTCGCGGGCCTGGCGCAAGGCGTAGGCAAGGCTGGACGAGGCCATGACCTCCACATCCTTGAGGATCTGCCCGGCCTGGCCCGGGTCGATCGGGGCGCAGAAGCAACCCATCAGGCACACCTGATACTGCCCAGGCGGGCAGGCCTGCTCGGCAAACGCTGGCAGGGCCAATAGCAAACCCAACAAGGCACTAATCTGCCTCATGCAGGGCCTGTTCGACAAACTGGCGGCTGGCGCCCAGTACCTGCGCTTGCACGCTTTCACTGGCCAGCATGCGCCCGACCAGCACTGCCCCTACGCACTGGCTGATCAGCACCCAGGCCAGTTGCTCATCCTCCAGGGTTGTGCTCCAGGCCTGGTGCAGTTCTACCAGCCAGTGCTCAGCCACTTCACGCACCGGCGTGTCGGCCCGGGCGATTTCCACTCCCAGCGGCGGCAACGGGCATCCACCTTCGGCATTGCGCAGGTGGGCCAGGCTCAGGTACTGCTGCAGGCAGCGGCCCAGGCGTTCGCGGTTGGCTCCTTGGCAGGCCAGGCGTATCAGGGGGCTGTTGCTCAGCTCCTGGCGTACCACCTCGGTAAACAGGTCGTCCTTGGACGGGAAGTGGTTATAGAAAGCACCGCCGGTCAGGCCGATCGCTTTCATCAGCCCGGCCACGCCGGTGCTGGCAAATCCCCCGCGCTTGGCCAGCGCGCCGCTGCTGGCCAGCAGCCGTTCGCGGGTTTGCTGTTTGTGTTCGTTGGAGTAGCGCATTCACATGCCTCGGCAGACAGGCTTGACGATGACCGCGATCATAACATAGCGTTCGTTTACTAAACGATCATTTACCCATGGAGGCAGGCATGTCAGAACAACAAAAAGTAGTGCTGGTGATCGGGGCGGGCGACGCCACTGGGGGCGAGATCGCCAAACGCTTTGCGCGTGAGGGCTATGTTGCCTGCGTAACTCGGCGCCAGGCCGACAAACTGCAGCCGCTGTTGGAGGAAATTCGCGCCGCTGGCGGCCAGGCTCACGGTTTTGGCTCTGATGCGCGCAAGGAAGAGGAGGTTACGGCGCTGGTGGAGACTATCGAGCGTGATATAGGCCCGATTGAGGCATTTGTCTTCAATATCGGTGCGAATGTACCGTGCAGTATCCTCGAGGAAACCCCGCGCAAGTACTTCAAGATCTGGGAAATGGCCTGCTTTGCCGGTTTCCTCACCGCGCAGGCGGTGGCCCGGCGCATGGTTCAGCGTGAGCGTGGCACCCTCCTGTTCACCGGTGCTACAGCCGGTACCCGCGGCGCAGCCGGTTTTGCCGCCTTCGCCGGGGCCAAGCACGGCTTGCGTGCCCTGGCACAGAGCATGGCGCGCGAGTTGGGGCCACGCAACATCCATGTCGCCCATGTGGTGGTGGACGGTGCCATCGACACGGCCTTCATCCGCGACAGCTTCCCCGAGCGCTATGCCCTCAAGGACCAGGATGGCATCCTTGACCCGGCGCACATTGCCGACAGTTACTGGTTCCTGCACGCACAGCCTCGCGACGCCTGGACCTTCGAGCTGGACCTGCGCCCCTGGATGGAACGCTGGTAAATCCCCGTTAACCCGCAAGGATCTTAACCATGCACACGTCTGTCGACTTTTTTTTTGACCTGGGCAGCCCGGCCAGTTACCTGGCCTGGACCCAACTGCCGAACCTGTGTGCCCGCCAGGGCGCCACGCTGCGCTACCGGCCAATGCTGCTTGGCGGGGTTTTCCAGGCTACCGGCAATGCTTCGCCGGCCATGATCCCGGCCAAAGGGCACTACATGTTCACCGACCTGGCCCGCTTTGCCGAACGCTATGGAGTGCCGTTCGGGATGCCGCCGGGCTTCCCGGTCAATACCCTGACTTTGATGCGCGGCGTGACAGGTACACAATTGCATTCACCGGATCGGTTCGAGGCATTGCTAACGGTGCTGTTCACCGGGCTGTGGGTACAGCGCCGCAACCTGAGCGACAGCGCTGTGCTGAATGAAACACTCGCGCAGGCAGGCTTCGACCCGCAGGTTTTTCACGCCCTGGCCGCTGACAGCGAAGTAAAAGCAGCACTAAAGCAGGCGACCGAGGCGGCTGTGGCGCGCGGGGTGTTTGGCGCGCCCACCTGTTTTGTCGGTGATGGGATGTTCTTCGGCCAGGACCGTCTGGACTTTGTCGAGGAGGCGCTGCGTCAGGGCGCCAACAGCCTCTCCAGCTGAGTGCGTTCCCACAGGCTGAGCAGGTCTGTGGGGTTGGTGCCATAGCGCTGCCAGTGCTCGAGCCCGGCCTGTTCGCCGTCGGGGGCTTGGCAATGAACGCAATGCGCCAGGCCTTCGGCATCCAGCGCCAACGTCAGTTGCCAGCCCTGGATGCCGACATCGACCAGGCCGTCATCGCGGCGTTCAGTCACCTCAAGGGGATGCACGCCAAGGGCCACATTGCGCAGGCACTGATAGACATCCCGGGTGCTCAGTGAAGCTCTGTGGGTCAAGATCAGAAATTCGCCGGCGTGTTGGCGCTGATGATCTCGGCCTCATCCGGGCCGATGTTCTTGAAACTGTGCGGCAGGGTCGTGGGGATATAGTAACCGTCGCCCGAGTTGAGCACGCTGACCTGGCCATCGACCCACAGCTCGACGGTACCACGGGTGACCAAGCCGCATTCTTCGCCTTCAGCATGCACGATCGGCTCGCCAGAGTCGGCGCCGGGTGCGTACAGCTCACGCAGCATGCGCATTTGCCGGCCTTCGACACTGGCGCCGACCAGCAGCATGCGCAGGCCATTGCGCCCCAGGTCTGGTTGTTCGCCACCACGGAATACGTAGCGCTCTTCGCGCACTGGCTCGTCGAAGCTGAAAAACTCCGCCAAGCTCATGGGAATGCCTTCGAGCAGCTTTTTCAGGGAGCTGACCGAAGGGCTGACGCGATTCTGCTCGATCTGCGAGATCGTCGAATTGGTCAGTCCGCTGCGGCGGGCCAATTCCCGTTGGGAGAGATTGTTGCGTTCACGCACCAGTTTGAGTCGCGTCCCCGTGTCCATAGCCGCCTTGTAATCAGAGGTGTCAATAATAATGAGCGATGCGCATTAAAACACACTCTGCGCCCTTGCGCGCTGTGCTTCTCAGACCCGCTGCTCACGCGGCATTGGCCACAGCCCGACCAGCAGCAACAGCACGGCCACGGCCAAGAATGGCAAGCGCGGATCAAGGGCATACACCAAGGTACCGGCGAGTGGCCCGATCACCGCGCCCATACCTTGGGCGGCGCCAATGGAACCGGCTGTGGCGCCTTGCTCAGAGGCCTGCATGGCATTGGCTGCCAGTGCCGAAAACGCCGGGAACACGAAGCCCATGCCCGCTGCCGCAACAAAGTAGCAAGCCCACAGCCAGGGGGCCGTGGTGGCCAGCGAGCCGCAGGCAAAGCCCAGTGCCGATACCGTGGCACCCACCCGGATCATCTTCAGCGGTGGCCACTCCAGTTGGCGCAGTATCACCTGCGCCAGCATCAGCGCCACACCTACGGTGGTCAGGGCGATGCCAGCCGCCTGGGCCGCTTCGGCAGGGCCCAGATGCAAGCGGTCGAGGGCAAAGAAACCGACGATGATCTGCGACACGGTCACACTGAGCATGGCGCTGAATGCCACCAGCAGCGGCCGGCGCAGGCGCGGGTCGTTCAGCCGCACCGGGCTGGGGGCGTGGCTGTGCGTCAGAGCCTGTGGTTTAAGGGTAAAAAACAGCACGAGGAAGGCGGTGGCCGGCAGTAGCGACATGATATGGAACGGCAGGCTCAGGCTGTGCCGCGCCAGCAGTGCGGCCAGCGCCGGCCCGACCACCAGACCGACGGCGTTGGCCGCTCCCAGTGAGGCCATGGCCCGCGCCCGGCGTTGCGGCTCGACATGGTCGGCGATCAGCGCATTGCAGCCTACCGGGATGGCGGCATAGAAGGCGCCGATGCAACCGCGCGCGATCATCAGGCCGATGAACGCCAAGGTTGCCCCCGGCAACCAGCGTAGTGCGCCTTCGACGAACAGGCACAGCAGCCAGTAGGCCAGGGTAAAGCCAGCGCTGCCCAGCAGCAGGATGCGCCGGCGGCCCAGGCGGTCTGCCGCGCGCCCCCAGGGCCGGGCCAGCAGTACCCAGACCACGCCGGCCACGGTTATGGCGGCGCCGGCTTGCCAGGTGGCCATGCCAAGCTGGCGGGCTATCGGGCCGATCAGGGCGACGAAGGCCATCATCGACATGGTGCAGGCCATGTTGGCCAGCAGCAGCGGGCGCAAGTCCAGGGTGCTGGCAGGTAGAAGGGTTGCAGGATCCTTTGCGGCGTTCATAGGCAGTCCAAGGCAGAGCGGCAAGCAAAAACCGATATTATTAGGAATCATTATCGATTGTCGAACCCCTGGGCTGCTGCAGTTCATTCACTGCGGCGCAAGGGGCCAGGCCACATGCTACGCAACACACCGTCGCGGCGCACCCACGCATGCATCAAGGCTGCACCCACATGCACCAGCACCGTGGCGAACAGCAGGTAGCCGGCCCAGCCATGGGCCTGGCGCAACACGGCATACAGCTGCAGGTTGTGGGGGGTGATGGCAGGCAAGCCGAGCGGGCGCGGGTAATCGCCGGCTGACAGCATGGCCCAGCCCAGCAGTGGCATGCCCAGCATCAGGCCATAGAGCAGCAGATGCGAGGCCCCGGCGGCCCAGCGCTGCAGTTTTGGCAGGTCGTTCGGCAGGGGCGGGTGGGGTACGGCCAGGCGCACAGCGATGCGCAGCACCACCAGCACCAGCAGGGCCAGGCCGGTGGCCTTGTGCAGGCTGATCAGCACCGGATGGCGTAGAGACAGGTCGGCGACCATGCTCACGCCGATGAACAACATGGCCAGGATCAGCACGGCCATCAGCCAATGCAGCAGACGGGCGAAAGGGTGGAAGGTTTCAGGTTTCATGGCTTGGCTCCGGTGCTGAGCGACTCGCGGCTACGGCGGTTGAACGATTCCGAATAGGCGGCCGAGCGGGCGGCAAGAATCGGGTCCGCCGATGCCTCTATACCGCGCGGCAGGATCAGCGGGTCGAAGTTGAGGTCGCGGCAGGCCCCTTGCTCGGGGGCGTCCACCTGTTCCAGCACCAAAGTGCCGGCGTCCACGCTGCGCCGCTCGGCGGGCCACCGCCGTGCAGGATCGTCCACGGCGTCGCCTGGTTCGGCCAGCACCAGACGCAGCTTCCAGCGCAACGGGCCTTGGGCAAGGCGTTGCTGCAAGTCGTGTTGCAGGAATTGCTTGTCATCAACCTGGGTGGGCAATGCCGCAAATGCAGTTTGTGGCTCGAGCTGCCAACGCACCGGGTGGGCCGCGCCAGCGGCGTCGATCAGGCGGAAGGCATTGATACTGTGGTATTGCGTGTTGGCGAAGCTGTCGCTGGGTTTGTAGCCCGCCGCCCATTGGCGAAACGCCGCGCTTTCCGGGTGGGCGGCAAAGAACGCCTGCAGCTTGCCAGGGTCCGGTTTGCCGGTCGCCGGGTCTGGTGTGCTCGCCAGTACTTGCTGGTAGAACGCTTGCGGCGTGCTGACTGCCAGCACCGGAGGATTGTTCATGCCCGTCCGCCAGACCTGACCGTCGTCGGTGCTTAGCTGAATTGCCAGGCTGCGTACGGGTATAGCGGTATCCGGGGCGAATGGGTTGGCACCGCCGATGGCAAAACGGCCCACCACCGGCACCCGTTGCTGGCTGAAGGCGCGCGCCGTGGACAGGTTGGCGGCCTGCCCGCTGGCCTGGAAGTAGCCGCTCACGCACAGGCCCTTGGCGTGGTTCTTGCGATAGCCGGGGTAATGCCCGGCCTGGGCTTCGAAGGTGTCGATGATGCGCTGTGGCGTCAGCCGGGATTCGCCGAGCCAACCGGCGGCATAGGCAAAGCCGGCACCTGCGGCCAGCAGCACGCCGCCAATGGCGGCCAGGCGCAAGGCTTTGGCCGGGCCGTGCAAGGGTGTGTTCATGGTCAATGTCCGGTTCAGTGAAGGTGCCAGTACGACGGGGCAGGGAAAAAGTTATTCCCTCATCGGGAATAGAATTTGTTCACAGGCGTCTGCCCTTTACACTGACAACCCCAGAGGCCGGTACCTGACCATGCACGATTTGGACGACCACCAGTGGCGCGAGCTGCTGGCCCGCCTGCGCCGCTTTGCCGTGTGGCTGACCCGCGAGCCGGGCAGCGCCGACGACCTGGTGCAGGCGACGGTCGAGCGGGCCCTGAGCCGCCGCGACCAGCAACGGGACGCCGATGCCCTGCGTGCCTGGCTGTTCACCATCCTTTATCGACAGTTCCTCGACGGTAAGCGCCGTGAGCGCTTGCATGCGCGCTGGTTGTCCTGGTTCGGCCGTAACGAGCGCGACGAAGAGCCGGCTGGTGACAACATCGAAGCCATCGTCCTGGCCCAGGCCGACCTGCAGGCCTTTGCCCGGCTATCGGCGGAGCAGCGTGCCTTGTTGTTGCTGGTCAGCATCGAGGGCTTGAGTTACAAGGAGGCCGCCCAGGCCTTGGGCATCCCCATCGGCACTGTGATGTCGCGCCTTTCGCGCGCGCGCAATGCCTTGCGCGAACTGACCGAGGGCAACCCCCAGCCCCCGGCCTTGCGGAGACTGAAATGACGCGCCTGATCCCCACCGATGATGAATTGCACGCTTACGTCGATGAGCGCCTGGAACCTGTGCGCCGGGGCGAGGTGCAGGCCTGGCTGGCGGCCAACCCGCAGGCTGCGGAACGGGTGGAAGGCTGGCGCGCCGATGCCCGGCGGCTGCGTACGGCACTGGCGGGATTGGGCGAGCTGCCCGGTGCAGCGCAGTTGGACCTTGGCCAGTTGCGTCGGCAATTGCGCCAGCGTCGGCAGCGGCGCTGGGCTGCGGCGGCGGTGGTGATGCTGGCGTTGGGTGTGGGGGGCTTGGGTGGCTGGCAAGTGCGCGATGCAACCCTGGCACGAGCCGACCTGCCCATGGCTGACGCTGTTCAGGCGCATCGTTTGTTCGCCGGCAGTGAAACACTGGATATCCAGGCCAGTGATCCTGGGCAGTTACGCGATTGGCTGGGGCGCTATTTCAGCCGGGTGGGCCAGTTACCGGACCTGGCGGGCTACGGTTTCAAGCCGGTGGGTGCGCGCTTGCTCAGCAACGAACAAGGGCCGGCTGCATTACTGGTGTTCGAGGATGGCAAGGGCCAGCGCATCAGCCTGTTCCTGCGCTCGCCGGGCGACCTTTATCGGCGCATGCCGGACGGGCAGCGGGTCGATGGCCAGCTGGAAGCGCGGTACTGGTCGCATGGGGCTTATAACTTTGCCTTGGTCAGCGCAGCGGACGATGTGCGTGGGGCGGGGGTAGGGGAGGCGTTGAGGCTGGGGTTGTAAGTGTGGGCCCAAGGCATGCACCTTGGGCCCGTCACCAGAGTCAGCTCAACTCCAACCAGATCGGCGCATGGTCCGACGGCTTTTCCATCCCGCGCAGTTCATAGTCCACCCCCGCTGCCTTGATGCGCGGCACCAGCGGCTGTGAGGCCATGATCAGGTCGATGCGCAGGCCGCGCTTGGGCTCGTCCTCGAAGCCGCGGCTTCGGTAGTCGAACCAGCTGAAGCGGTCGGTCACGTCTGGGTACAGATGGCGGAAGCTGTCTACCAACCCCCAGCCTTTCAAGCGTTCCATCCACTCACGCTCTTCCGGCAGGAAGCTGCACTTGCCGGTCTTCAGCCAGCGTTTGGCGTTGTCCGGGCCGATGCCGATATCACAGTCTTGCGGCGAGATGTTCATGTCGCCCATCACCAGCACTGGATGGTCGTTGCGGAACTGGCTTTCCAGCAGTGCCTGCAGGTCGCTGTAGAAGCGCTGCTTGGCCGGGAACTTGGTGGGGTGGTCGCGGCTCTCGCCCTGGGGGAAATAGCCGTTCATGATGGTGATCGGGTTGCCGTCGGCATCGGCGAAGGTGCCCCAGATGAAGCGGCGCTGGGCGTCTTCTTCGTCGGTGGCAAAGCCCTTGTGCAGGCTCAGCGGCGCCTGGCGCGACAGAAGGGCCACGCCGTAGTGGCCCTTCTGGCCGTGATAGTGCACGTGGTAACCCAGAGCCTGCACGTCGGCCAGCGGGAACTGATCGTCGCTGACCTTGGTTTCCTGCAGGCCGATCACGTCCGGCTGGTGCTTTTCGATCAGCGCCGCCAGCTGATGCGGGCGGGCCCGCAGGCCGTTGATGTTGAAACAGACGATCTTCATGGAAAGACAATCCCGGTAAAAGGCGCGATGCTAGCCGACATCGACCTTCATCACCAGCATGGCGGCCAGGCGAGCCTGCTGCTAACGTGCTGTTGGGGGTGAACGAAGCGCGCAGGGGCACCTCCAAGGCACAGTATGCCCATTCCAGGAGGTCTGCCCGTAATGCCCGAAACCACAGCCGCCCCGGCCCGTGTCTGCCTGCTCGATGATGGTTACAGCCGCGAGGCGCGTTCGCTGTTGTACAACGCCTACCGCCACGAGCCCACCTTCGCCTATCTCTTCGAAGCCCAGCGCCCGGGGTATGAGCGGCGCCTGCGGGTGATGGTGCGTGAATGGGTACGCCAGCACTTCTACCTGCAACTGCCCGCCATCGGCCTGTTGGTCGAGGACCGCCTGATTGCCCTGGCCCTGATCGTGCCGCCGCTGCGCCGGCTGGGCGTGGCCGACAGCTGGGCCTGGCGCCTGCGCATGATGCTGGGGACCGGCCTGCGCTGTACGCGGCGCTACATGGATTACCAGGCCGCGTTGGCCGCCTGCCTGCCCACTGACCAGGTACATATGCTGCCGTTGCTGGGGGTGCATCCGCAATTTCAGGGCAAGCACTACGGCGAGCAATTGTTACAAGCCGTGCACGACTGGTGCGCGGAAGACCCAGGCACCCAAGGTGTGGTGCTGGACACTGGTAACGAGCACTACCTGGCTTTTTACCAGCGTCAGGGTTATGAGGAAATTGGTGAAGTAGCTGTAGGGCCGATCCGGGAGAGGGTGTTCTTTCATCCTAATCCAGTCTCGTCAAAACCCGCATTTACCTGAACAGGCCGCCAGGCGGCTCCCTTGAGCGCCTGGCTCTGGTAGCATGCGCCGCATGACGTATTCAGGAAGATTGACCTGGGGCCTGGTTTTCTGGGTCGCCAGTTTCGCAGCATGGGGCCAGAGCGAGTTGTTGGTGAAGGTGAAGCCAGCCAACAAGGCGCTCAAGGCCAATGTCGAAGGCTATATCGGCACTTTGGGTGACCGCGACGAAGAAGCACTTTTGCGCTTCAGTCGCGGGGCAGAGGAGCAGGCGCGCAAAGCGGCACAGGCACTCGGCTACTATCAGGCGCAGATCGATACCGAGGTCAAGCCCGCCAGCGACGCAGACCATCCCCCACAACTGATTATCAGCATCAACCCGGGCGAACCGATTCGCCTGCGCAACGTTACCGTGCGCATCGAGGGCCCAGCCAGCGAGATGAAAGCCTTCCGCGTGCCTGGCAGCAAGGCGCTGCGGGCGGGTGAACAACTCAATCACGGCCATTACGAGGATGCCAAGCGGTTGATCCAGAACCAGGCGTCGCGCTATGGCTTCTTCAGTGGGCGCTTCACTAGTCAGCGTCTGGCTGTCGACCCGCAAGCCGGTGTGGCCGATATCGACCTGGTCTACCAGAGTGGCCCGCGTTATCGCCTGGGCGCCGTCACCTTCGGTGGCGACACGCCGCTGGACGAGGACCTGCTGCAGCGCATGGTTTCGTTCAAGCCGGGCACTCCCTACGACTCGGAATTGATCGCGGAACTGAACAACGACCTGCAATCGAGCGGCTATTTCGAAGGCGTGCGCGTGGATGCGGCGCCCACTGCTGCTGTGGGCGAAGACATCCCGGTGGATGTTCACCTGCAAACCCGTAAACCACGCACCATGGGCCTTGGCCTGGGCTTCTCGACCGACGTCGGGCCACGCGGCAAGGCCAACTGGACCCGCCACTGGGTCAACCCGCAAGGCCACAGCTATGGCTGGGAAACCGAACTGTCGGCACCGCGCCAGAACGTCGGCCTGTGGTACGACATTCCGCTCGACCCGCCGCTGACCGACAAGCTGCGCTTTGCTGGTGGCTACCAGAACGAGGAGCTTGCCGGCACCGACACGCTCAGCAAGCTGTTGACGGTCGGTCCTGAGTGGCACAGCAAGTTGCCCAGTGGCTGGCAGCGGGTGATTTCGCTCAAGTACCAACGTGAAGAATATCGCCTGGGTGACGACTCCGGTTTGAGCAACCTGTTGATGCCGGGTGCCAGCTATTCCTTCCTGCGCAGTGACAACCGCATCGACCCACACAACGGCTATCGCTTGCAGTTCGATGTTCAAGTTGCCAAGGAAGGGCTGGTGTCCGACACCAACCTGCTACACGGCAACGTATTGCTCAAAGGCCTGACCACGCTCGGCCACAACCACCGCTTTCTCGGGCGCGTACAGTTTGGCGGCAGTGCGACCAATGGCTTCAAGAACAACATTCCGCCGTCGCTGCGTTTCTTCGCGGGTGGCGACCAGAGTGTGCGCGGTTACGACTACCAGACCCTTTCCCCGAAGAACAGCGACGGTGACCGTATTGGCGGGCGCTACCTGGTGGCAGGGAGTGTCGAGTACCAGTATTCGCTGACCGAAAAATGGCGCGTCGCGACCTTCGTCGACCAAGGTAACTCGTTCAACGACCTGGAACTGCCCAGCCTCAAGACCGGCGTCGGCTTTGGTGTACGCTGGGTATCGCCGGTCGGGCCGTTGCGCCTGGACCTGGCCAAGGCGCTGGATGACGAAGGGGGCATTCGCCTGCACTTTTCCATGGGGCCCGAGCTGTGAAACGCGTAATCAAATATAGTGTGCTGGGCCTGCTTGGGGGCGTCGCGAGCGTGGGCCTGGTGCTCGGCCTGCTGCTGGGTACCCAGGCCGGCAGCCGCTGGGCACTGGGCAAGGTGCCCGGGCTTGAAGTGGCCGACTTCCAGGGGCGCCTGGCGGGCAGTTGGCAGGCCAGCCGGCTGAGCTGGGCCGACGCCGGCAGCAAGGTAGAGTTACAAGCGCCGTTGCTGGCCTGGTCGCCGGCTTGTTTGCTGCGCGCTACCTTGTGCATTGACCGGTTGCAGGCAGACCGCATTGACATGGCCTTTGCGCCAAGCACCGAACCGGCCGAGAGCGCCCCGCTGGAATTGCCGACCCTGCGCTTGCCGCTGGCCATCGAACTGGGCGAGGTGAAGGTCGGGCAGTTGCGCCTGGATGGCAGTGACCTGCTTGGCGACTTGCAACTGGCTGCGCACTGGACCCACAGCGGGATACGCATCGACAGCCTGCGGCTGCTGCGCGACGACCTGCAATTGAACCTGCAGGGCGACCTGCAACCCGAAGGCGACTGGCCGGTGCAACTGCAGGCGCAGTTGCAGTTGCCTACGGTAGACGAAAAACCCTGGCAACTGGCACTGACAGCCAATGGCCAACTGCAGAAGACGTTGGAACTCGCCGGCACCAGCAGCGGTTACCTCGATGCCACATTGAGCGGGCAGTTGCAGGCATTGGCCGAGCACCTGCCGGCGACCTTGCGCATCCGTTCCGAGGCGTTCAAACCGGCTGGTGCGTTGCCTGACACCTTGCAATTGAACGCGCTTGAGCTCGATGCCAAGGGCGATCTGCTCGATGGCTATCAACTGTCTGGCAGGGCCAGCCTGCCGGCCGAGCAGTCACCGATCGCCTTGGTCCTGTCCGGTCTGGTCGACAGCAAAGGCGCCAGGCTCGATGCCCTGGACCTGACCGCCAGCGACAGCCAACGGGTCAAGCTGCAAGCCACGGCTGACTGGCAGCAAGGCCTGAGCGCCGATGCGCAGCTGGACTGGCAGGACTTCCCGTGGTTGCGTCTGTACCCACTGGAGACTCCCCCCGAAGTCAACCTCAAGCGCTTCAATACCCAGGTGCATTATCGCGATGGCAATTACCAGGGCACCTTCACAGGCGACCTGGACGGCCCGGCGGGAGCGTTCAGCATCGCCAGCCCGTTCGAAGGTGACCTCACCCAGGTGAAACTGCCGCAATTGGCGCTGACCGCCGGCCAGGGCAAGGCAGCCGGCAGTGTCGCCGTACGTTTTGCCGACACCCTGGCCTGGGATGTCGACCTGCAGCTCTCCGCGCTCGATCCGGCGTATTGGCTGGCCGAACTGCCGGGCACCCTGGCGGGGCCACTGCGCAGCAAAGGCGAACTGAAAGGCGATGCGCTTACCCTCGATGCCCAGCTTGACCTCAAAGGCCGCCTGCGTGGTCAGCCAGCCATGCTCAAGGCCGAGGCCCAGGGGGCGGGGCAAAACTGGACCCTGGGCACACTGGCCATCCAGTTGGGTGACAACCGCATCAACGGCAGTGGCAGCTTGCAACAGCGCCTGGCTGGGCGAGTCGACCTTGACTTGCCGCGCCTGGGCCAGCTGTGGCCAAGGTTGCAAGGCCGGGTCAAGGGCCGGCTGGATGTCGCCGGCACCTTGCAGGCCCCGCAAGGTACGCTGACCCTGCAGGGTCAGCGCTTGGCCCAGGCCGAAAACCGCCTGCAGCAGCTGGACCTGGATGCGCGCCTGGACAGCGTCCAGCGCGGTGTAGTCGAGCTCAAGGCAACCGGTATCCACCTGGGTGACACAGCCTTGGGCACGTTGCAGGCCAACGGCAAAGGCGACATTCGCCAGCAGGCCTTGACCCTGGCGCTGGACGGCCCGCAGCTTAAGCTAGACCTTGGCCTGGATGGCCAGTTGAACAAAGGTGACTGGCGCGGGCGCCTGGCCAGTGGCCGAATCCAGGCCGGCGGCCAGGACTGGCAGTTGCAGGCGCCTGCACGCCTGCAGCGGCTGGCCAGCGGCCAGCTCGACTTCGGGGCCCACTGCTGGCGCTCCGGCCAGGCAAGCCTGTGTGGCGACGACCAGCGGCTGGCCCCCGAACCGCGCCTGCGCTACCACCTCAAGCAGTTCCCGCTGGGCAGCCTGGCCCAGTGGCTGCCGAAGGACTTTGCCTGGCAAGGCCTGCTCAACGCCGATATCAATCTGGACATCCCGGCCAGCGGCCCCAAGGGCACTGTCGTTGTCGATGCCAGTGGCGGCACCCTGCGTGTGCGCGACAAAGGCCGCTGGATCGATTTCCCTTACCAGGCCCTGCGCCTGGACAGCACGCTGGCACCGCGGCGCATCGATACGCGCCTGGCGTTTCGCGGTGAGCGCCTGGGTGAGCTGAACGTCAACGCCCGGCTCGATCCGCTGGGCAAGAACAAACCGTTGTCGGGTGATTTCCGCTTGGCCGGTCTGGACCTGTCGGTGGCCCGCCCGTTCGTGCCCATGGTCGAACGCCTGGCCGGGCAGCTCAATGGCAGTGGTCGGCTTTCAGGCACCTTGCTGGCACCTCAGGTCAACGGCAACCTGGTGCTCAGCGGTGGCGAAGTCAGTGGTGCCGAGCTGCCGGCCAGCCTTCAGGACCTGTCACTGCAGGCGCTGATTGCCGGCGAGCAAGTCCAGCTCACCGGTAACTGGCGCAGTGGCGAGGCGGGACGTGGCCAGTTGAGCGGCAACCTCACCTGGGGGCAGGCACTGGGCATGGACGTGCGTCTGCAAGGCCAGCAACTGCCGGTCGCGGTAGAGCCCTACGCCACGCTGGAAGTTGCCCCGGACCTGACCTTGCGCCTGATCGATGACAAGCTGTCGGTGACCGGCAAGGTGCAGGTGCCCAAGGGCAAGATCACTGTACGTGAGCTGCCGCCGTCCACGGTCAAGGTGTCGGATGACACGGTAATCGTCGGTCACCAGACCGAGGAAGGCAAGCCACCCATGGCAATGGCCATGGACATCGATGTCGAAGTGGGTCGCGACAAGCTGTCGTTCAGCGGCTTTGGACTTACCGCCAACCTGCTTGGCCATGTGCACATCGGCGACAACCTCGATACCCGTGGCGAACTGAGCCTGGCAGACGGCCGCTACCGCGCCTACGGCCAGCGCCTCACCATACGCCGGGCGCGCCTGCTGTTCGCCGGTCCGATCGACCAGCCGTACCTGGACATCGAAGCGATCCGCAGGGTCGACGACGTGATTGCCGGCATTCGCCTGAGCGGCAGCGCCGAGCAGCCGACGACCCAAGTGTTCTCGGAGCCGGCCATGAGCCAGGAACAGGCGCTTTCGTACCTGGTATTGGGGCGGCCATTGGGCAATACCGGCGAGGATAACAACATGCTCGCCGAAGCGGCGCTGGGCCTGGGCCTTGCCGGGAGCGCCGGCATTACCGGCAGCCTGGCTTCGAGTCTGGGGATCGACGACTTTCAGCTGGATACCGAAGGTTCTGGCAACAGCACCAGCGTGGTCGCCAGCGGTAACATCACTGAGAAGCTGAGCCTTCGTTACGGGGTGGGGGTGTTCGAACCGGCCAACACGATCGCGTTGCGCTACAAGCTGAGCAAGAGGGTCTACCTCGAGGCCGCCAGCGGGCTGGCAAGCTCACTGGACATCTTCTACAAGCGCGACTTCTAGGCCCGCAGCGTGGCGGCCATCAACGGACGGTGGCCGCCTCGATGAACTCGTTGGTGCCGGGTGAGGGCGGTGGGGGGGTGGCGCGTACCGGGACGATCAGGTTGGTGTATTCCTCGATCAACCGGTTCAAGGCCTCTGGCGGTTCGCTTGCCTGAAACTGCATGCGGATCTGCACTTCGTCCGGGTCGCGGTTTTCGCCCTGACGGCCTTGGCCACCAATGGTGACCTTGAAGCTCGCGGCCTTGCTCTCGCTTGCGGTCAGCAGTGCCTGCTGCGCCTCGGTGCCTTTGACCCTTACCGACAGGTCGACCTGCATGCGCTCCAGGGCCAGTCCTTTCGGTGACACCAGCGCAAACAAGGGGACGCGCATGATGTGCTGCCCATCCATGGCCACCTCGACCATCTTGGCTTTCATGGGGGCGCCCAGTGCTTCGGTGTCGCACTCGAAAAACTGGTCGAACAGGTTGATGTACTGCTGGGCAATCAGGCTGTTGGTGGCACTGGCGGCTTCTTGCAGGCCACGGGTAATTTCACGCAGGTCAATGGAGGTCATGGGGGCGGGGGGCTTTTGCAAAGATTCGACTCCTCAGGCCAGGGTGTGCCCCTCCCAAAACCGGCAGGAGGGGCAATCGGGTCAAGCACCAGCGGTTTACGGGGTCGGCAGGTTTGCAGGCGCGGGCCGTTTCAAGGTATCCGCCTGGGAGATTTCGTCCGGGCATTGCAGTTCGGCGGTTCGGACAACGGTTGGCTTTGTCGCGGCGTCAGTGAGGAACTCGATTACCCTCATCATCGCTTCGGGCGGTTCCTGACGCTTCAGGGTCGTGTTGAAGGCATAGCGGGCGCGAGTATCTGTTTTGCGGGTTTGCGTGGATTTGTGGCTTACGCTGCCTTTCACGTTCAGCCTGAACGGCCCCCATCCGAGTGAGCCGCTAGCTTCTGCATTCATGTCCTTGCTGGAAACATCTTCCGACATCTGGTTGATAACCAGCTCGAACGCTACATTACCCTCTTCGATGGAAATGTTGGGGTGGGTAATGGCCGCCATCAGCGGCACTTTCATGGTCTTGCTGACCACGCCTTTGTACTCGCCCTGTTCATCGACGATGGTTTCGTCGTAGTCGAACTGGATGGCGACTGCCTTGCCATCCTGGACGCATACCTGCATCAGGAAGTCGGCGTACGATTTACTGGCGGTTACCTGCGCCTGGACCATGGCCTGCAAGGGACCGGCGATCATGCGGTCCATCGGCAGGGCATTGATGACGGAGCCTATAAGGCTGTTATCTAACGACATATCGGAAAGCTCGCTCTATGTAGGGGTAAGGCAGCCGCGAATGGCAGCTACGGTGTTCGGGCGTCAGCGCGTGCAAAGCTCCTGGCGCCGGATGTTGCCGATCTGCCGCAGGCTCAGGCCGTACTTGTTGGCCAGCAGGCTGCGGGACAGTCCGTTGGCGCTCTCCTTCTGAATCTGCTGGTTGCGCAGTTGACGCAGAAAGTGGTCAGCCTTGGGGATCTCCAAGGCGACCCCGGCAAAGCGCTTGATCAGTGCGTCGAGCGCTTCGGCCGGCAGCACGTCGGCGAGCTTGGTGCGCTCGCGGTGCTTGGGTATGTACTTGGGCCTGCCGCCGTAGGCGCAGGTCAGTTGGTAGGCGTTTTCGATGCCGATACAGTCGATCAGGGCCTGCAGTGAGTGGGGCAGTTGGCTGATATCGATCTGGCTCAAATCTGGCATTTGCATATGGCGCTCCTTCGGGGTGGATGGGATGTGCGACCCGATCACCCGCGGCGTTATGTCGAAGGTGTGAGCAAATTCTGTGCGACAGCCGAGGCGCGTCGCTAGGCGGCATAGGGGTTGGGGGTTGTAGCTTCGGTGAACAGGATTTGCAGGCAGCGATATCTGGCTCTGTAGGAAATGGCGCCGATATTTGGCTGTGCCGCTTGGTTTCCTGTCGGGTCACTTCCGATGATGTGGAGTGGGTGCGGCACCCCTCAATCGCACGGATAACTGCTCAGCAAGCTGGCGCTACCCAGATAGGCTTGAGGGGTATCGCGCATGCCCGGCGGCAACGTGCGCCAATCGACCAGCAGGCACAGCGCGTGCAACGGCTGGCCGTTGCGCTGGCCGATGACCTGGTCGACAAAGTGGCGGCGGTACAGTACCTGGGTCTGACGCAGTGGCTGTGCCTGGTCGGCCTGTGCCAGTGTCAGTCGGGCCAGGTCGGGCAAGCGGGCTGTGGGCACGCTGAAATGTACCGGTGCAGCATCGGTCTGCAGGTAGCCGGCCTGGCGTACGCGTTGCCACAGTTGTTGCCATTGGCTGGCACCGGCATGGGTGGCCAACTCGCGGCCCAGTTCGAGCAGGTGTTCGGCCGGCGTCTGCTGGGTGTCCAGTGCATGAAGGGAGAGCGGGGTCAGTAACAGCGATGCGAACAACAGGGGTTTGTACATGGTGCCTCCGGCGTGGGTGCTAGGGAGCCCCATGCTTTCAGGCTGACGTCACCCCACCCAGCAGGAAATCCAGCGCCGGGGGCGGTGACCGTTGTATCATTGCCGCGGCTCGTTGCGAGCCATTTGCCCCTGATGTTGCAAGGAACATTCGATGACACACGTGCAGCGCCTCAAATATTCACTTCTGATCATCCTGGTGGTACTGGGCCTGATGCTGGGCCTGTCCCACCTGCAGAAGCAGGGCACGATCAGTGAGCAGACCTTCCAGATGCTGGCCATCGCCATTGCCGTGGTGGTCGTGGTGATCAACGGCATTCTGCGGCGCAAGGTCAAGCCCTGATCTGCGCGGGCCGGCCAGGCATGGCCGGCCATGCGCTCAGCGCGACGGTGTTTGCTCCAGCACGGCGCGCGCCTGGGGGTTGAGCCTGTAGCATTTGTCGCTACCCAGTTGTATGACGCCTTCGGTGCACAGGCGCTTGAGCACTTCGCGCACACTGAGGAACGACAGCGGGATATCCAGTTGTTCCAGTTGTGCGTGCACCCCGCGCACGCCAATGCTGCGGCCATTGCGGTCGGCGGCGTGCAAGGCGTCGATAACCTTGAGGCGGATCAGGCTGGTGCGCAGGCCGAAGGTGCGCAACAGCTCGCGGATCTGTTCGTTGCCGACACGTTCTTCAGCAAATACGTCCTGTCCCTTGGACGCTTTGCCTGGGGCGTGCCCGGCCTGGATCGAGGTTTGCGGGTTGTACATGCGAATGCTCCTTTTCGTGGACGAACCCGAAATGTGGGTGGCTCACTTACTAGGACGAATGAGCACGCAAAAACTGCAACCCATTCGTGAAAAAAATGCCTGTTTCTCATCAAGACGTTCCGTCGCCTTGTAATACGTAAAATATTCATCTGGCCATTCGTCTGATCGGGATGACCCCCGAACCCGAGGAGTGCCCGTGTTTCCACTTTGCCGTCCCATGACTTGCGCCGGCCTGGCCGCTGCCCTGGTGGCCTTCAGCGTCGGCGTGCAGGCCCAGCCCGCGATAGCCGATGCCACTGCCCAGATCCGCCACACCCGTTACGGCGTACCGCATATCGTGGCCAAGGATGAGCGTGGCCTGGGCTATGGCGTCGGCTATGCCTACGCCCAGGACAACCTATGCCTGCTTGCCAATGAAGTGCTGACCGTGAACGGTGAGCGCTCACGCTTTTTCGGCACCAAGGGCAAGACCCTGGAGCAGCGTGACAACCTGGCCAGTGACCTGTTCTTCACCTGGCTCAACAGCCCAGCGGCGGTCGATGCCTTCCTGCAGGCGCAACCCGCGCCGGTGCAGGCATTGCTGGCGGGCTATGCCAGCGGCTACAACCGGGCGTTGGCCGAGCGCCGTCGTCAAGGGCTGCCTGCCGAGTGTGGCGACGGTGAGTGGGTGCGGCCCATCAGCAGCCAGGATCTGGTCAAGCTGACCCGCCGTTTGCTGGCCGAGGGCGGTGTCGGGCAGTTCGTCGAGGCGTTGGCGGGGGCGCAACCGCCAACGCTGACCAGCCAGCAATCGTCAGCGGACTTTGCCACCGCTTTGGCCCGGCAGGCGCGGTTCGCTTCGGAGCGCGGCAGCAATGCGGTGGCAGTAGGTGCGCAGCGCTCAGCCAATGGCCGCGGCCTGTTGCTGGCCAACCCCCACTTCCCGTGGATGGGCGGCATGCGCTTCTACCAGATGCACCTGACCATTCCCGGCCAGCTCGATGTGATGGGGGCGGCGCTACCAGGCCTGCCGGTCGTCAACATCGGTTTCAACAAGCACCTGGCGTGGACGCACACCGTGGACACCTCCAAGCACTTCACGCTCTACCGCCTGCAACTCGACCCCAAAGACCCGACCCGCTATATGCTCGATGGCAAGTCGCTGCCGATGGCCCGGCAAACCATCCGTGTTATGGCCAAGGCTGCGGATGGCAGCCTGAGCCAGATTGAGCGGCAGGTCTACAGTTCGCAGTTCGGCCCTGTGGTGCAATGGCCAGGTCACCTGGACTGGAATGCGCAGGCGGCTTACAGCTTGCGAGACGCCAACCTTGAAAACACACGGGTGTTGCAGCAGTGGTACCAGATCAACCGTGCCGACAGCCTGGCGGCATTGAAGGGTTCGGTCGAACAGTTGCAGGGTATCCCGTGGGTCAACACGCTGGCCGTGGACGAAGGGGGGCGGGCTTTGTACCTGAACCAGTCGGTCGTGCCCTATGTCGACCAGCAACTGCTGGATGCCTGCAGCAACCCGCAGGCGCAAGGGCGCCTGGTGGTGCTGGATGGCTCGCGCAGTGCATGCCAGTGGAAGGTTGACGCGCAGGCTGCGCAACCGGGCATCTTCCCGGCGCGGCTACTGCCAAGCCTGGAGCGTGAAGACTTCGTGCAGAACTCCAACGACCCGGCCTGGATGGCCAACCCGGCGCAGCCGCTGACTGGCTATTCTCCACTGGTCAGCCGCAGTGACCAGCCGCTGGGCATGCGTGGTCGCTTTGCCCTGCAGCGCCTGCAAGGCAAAGCCCGGCTAGGGGTAGATGAACTGCAGCGCATGGTCACCGATGACGAGGTGTACCTGGCCAGCCTGGTGTTGCCAGACCTGCTGCAATGGTGCGAGGGTGCCAGTGCAGAGGTGCAGCCAGTGTGCAGCAGCCTGGCCGCCTGGAACGGCAAGGCCGACCTCGACAGTGGTATGGGCCTGGTGCACTTCCAGAACCTCTTCAATACGCTGGCTGAGGACCCGGAAAGCTGGCGAGTGGCATTCAATCCGGCCGACCCGCAACACACCCCACGCGGCCTGGCTGTCGAGCAGGCGGCGGTGAGCAAGCGGGTACATCAGGCAGCACTGGTGTCGCTCAAGCAGGTCAGTGAAAGTGGCGTTGCCCGGAATGCCCGTTGGGGGCAGGTGCAACAGGCCCTTGATGGCACGCCGGTACCGGGTGGCCCGCAGGCGCTCGGGGTGTACAACGCGATCTACAGCGTGCCGCACGGGCAGGGCAAGCGGCTGGTGGTGAGTGGCACCAGCTACCTGCAACTGGTCAGCTTCACCGACAAGGGGCCAGAAGCCCGTGGCCTGCTGGCGTTCTCCCAGTCGAGTGAGAAGGCTTCGGCGCATGCCAGTGATCAGACCAAGGCATTTGCGGCCAAGCAACTGGCGGTGATTCCGTTTACCGAGGCGCAGATCAAGGCAGACCCGGAGTATCGGGAAGTGGTGATCAGTGAGCGGGACAAAGGGGCGGTAGTCAGCCAGCCCTGAGGCGTCAGCCTGCGCCGGCCCATTCGCGGGTAAACCGGCTCCTACAGGGGCCTGCGGGCTTGCCCGCGAGCCCCTGTAATGTCAGGAAAACTCGAACGGCGCCAGCTGAAAGCCCTGTTCGTCAACCTGCAAGGCCCAACCGCGGCGATCCCAGTCGCCCAGTACGATACGCCGTGCCGGTTGCCCGTCGACCACCAGCTTGTGAATCGCCGGCCGATGGGTATGGCCATGCACCAGGGTGCGCACGCCATGCGCCGCCATCACCTTGGGTACTTCTTCTGGCGTGACGTCGACGATTTCGGTGGACTTCATCCGCGTTTGTGTACGGCTTTCATTGCGCAGCTTGCGCGCCAGCCGGTAGCGGGCCGACAGCGGCAGGTGGCGCAGGATCCACAAGCTCAGCGGATTGCGCAGCAGGCGGCGCATCTTCATGTAGCCCAGGTCGCGGGTGCACAGGGTGTCGCCGTGCATCAGCAGCACCTGTTCACCGCCCAGTTCGATCACACTGGGGTCGTTCAACAGCGTGCAGCCCGCCGCCTCGCAAAAGGCCTGGCCAATCAGGAAGTCACGGTTGCCATGCATCAGGTAGATGGCCGTACCACTGTCGCTCAGCCGGCGCATGGCCTGGCAGATCGACTGCTGGAAGGGCGTCATGGCATCGTCGCCAATCCACGCTTCGAAGAAGTCACCAAGGATGTACAGGGCCTTGGCGTGCCGGGCGCGGCCATCGAGCAGATCAAGAAACGCCCGGGAAATATCCGGGCGTTCTTCTTGCAGGTGCAGATCAGAGATCAGCAGAATCACTCAATGATCTCGGCTTTCTCGATGATCACGTCGTCTGCCGGTACGTCCTGGTGGCCAGCTTTGGAACCGGTGGCGACCTTTTCGATGGCGTCGACCACTTCACGGCCTTCGATCACTTCGCCGAATACGGCATAGCCCCAGCCTTGCACGTTCTTGCCGCTGTGGTTGAGGAAGTCGTTGTCGGAGGCGTTGATGAAGAACTGCGCCGAGGCAGAGTGCGGCTCCATGGTGCGGGCCATGGCGATGCTGTACTTCTTGTTCTTCAGGCCGTTGTCGGCTTCGTTCTGGATGCTGGCGCGGGTTTTCTTCTGGTTCATGCCGGCTTCGAAGCCGCCGCCCTGAATCATGAAGCCTTTGATCACACGGTGGAATACGGTGCCATCGTAGTGGCCATCCTTGACGTACTGAACGAAGTTTTCGGTAGTCAGCGGCGCTTTCTCGGCGTCCAGTTGCAGGACGATGTCGCCGTGGTTGGTGCTCAGTTTGACTTTGGACATGCTGAAACTCGCTCTTTCAAGGCAATCAGAAATTAGGGTGCGCAGGGCGCGGGTTATCACCAGACGCAGGATCAGGCGATCGCGACACATGGCGCGCACTGGCCATTTTGCCAGGCTGCGGCAAAAAGCCGTGATAAATCACATCAGTTTGTCCGGGCGCGGCTGTCAGCAGCTTGACTGCTTCGGCTATGATAGGCCCTTTGATTCAATCGGCCTACCCAGGCTGGACACACGCATTCAAGGATCCTATGAGCAAGCCCACTGCCGACAACGCGCCCAACGCCGCTGCCAAAGGCGCCCCCGCTGTCCCTGCGAACTTCCTGCGGCCGATCATCCAGGCCGACCTGGACTCGGGCAAGCACAGCAGCATCGTCACCCGTTTCCCGCCGGAGCCCAATGGTTACCTGCACATCGGCCACGCCAAGTCGATCTGCGTCAACTTCGGCCTGGCCAAGGAGTTCGGCGGCGTCTGCCACCTGCGTTTCGACGATACCAACCCGGCCAAGGAAGACCAGGAGTACATCGACGCCATCCAGAGCGATGTCAAATGGCTGGGCTTCGAGTGGGGCGGCGACGTGCGCTATGCCTCCGACTACTTCGACCAGTTGCACGACTGGGCGGTCGAGCTGATCAAGCGTGGCAAGGCCTATGTCTGCGACCTCACCCCTGAACAAGCCAAGGAGTACCGCGGCAACCTCAAGGAGCCGGGCAAGAACAGCCCGTTCCGCGAGCGCAGCGTGGAAGAAAACCTCGACCTGTTCGCCCGCATGAAGGCCGGCGAGTTCAAGGACGGCGAGCGTGTGCTGCGGGCCAAGATCGACATGGCCTCGCCAAACATGAACCTGCGCGACCCTATCCTGTACCGCATTCGCCATGCCCACCACCACCAGACCGGCGACAAGTGGTGCATCTACCCCAACTACGACTTCACCCACGGCCAGTCGGATGCCATCGAGGGCATTACCCACTCGATCTGCACCCTGGAGTTCGAAGGGCATCGTCCGCTGTACGACTGGTTCCTCGACAACCTGCCGGTGCCGGCACACCCGCGCCAGTACGAGTTCAGCCGCCTGAACCTGAACTACACCATCACCTCCAAGCGCAAGCTCAAGCAGCTTGTGGACGAGAAGCACGTCGACGCCTGGGACGATCCACGCATGTCGACCTTGTCCGGCTTCCGTCGCCGTGGCTATACGCCGGCTTCGATCCGCAACTTCTGCGAAATGATCGGCACCAACCGTTCCGACGGTGTGGTCGACATGTCGATGCTCGAGTTCAGCATCCGTGACGATCTGGACCGCACCGCGCCACGCGCCATGTGCGTGCTGCGCCCGCTGAAAGTGGTCATCACCAACTACCCGGAAGGCCAGGTCGAGCAGCTTGAGCTGCCACGCCACCCGAAGGAAGACATGGGCGTGCGTGTACTGCCGTTCTCCCGCGAGCTGTACATCGACCGCGACGACTTCATGGAAGAACCGCCGAAGGGCTACAAGCGCCTGGAACCGGCCGGTGAAGTGCGCCTGCGCGGCAGCTACGTGATTCGTGCTGACGAAGCGATCAAGGATGCCGATGGCAATATCGTCGAACTGCGTTGCTCGTACGACCCGGACACCCTGGGCAAGAACCCTGAAGGCCGCAAGGTCAAGGGCGTGATCCACTGGGTGCCGGCCGAGGGCAGCGTCGAGTGCGAAGTGCGCCTGTACGACCGCCTGTTCCGCTCGCCGAACCCGGAAAAGACCGAGGAGGGCGGCAGCTTCCTGGACAACATCAACCCTGCTTCGCTGCAAGTGCTCAGCGGTTGCCGTGCCGAGCCGTCGCTGGCCCAGGCGCAGCCCGAGGACCGCTTCCAGTTCGAGCGCGAAGGCTACTTCTGCGCCGACCTGAAAGACAGCCAGCCGGGCCGCCCGGTGTTCAACCGCACTGTCACCCTGCGTGACTCCTGGGGCAGCTGAGGAACCGCCGTGCTTACCATCTACAACACCCTGAGCAAAGCGAAGGAAACCTTCAAGCCGCTGGATGGCAACAAGGTGCGCATGTACGTGTGCGGCATGACCGTGTACGACTACTGCCACCTGGGTCATGGCCGCAGCATGGTGGCCTTCGACCTGGTCACCCGCTGGCTGCGCAAGAGCGGCTATGAGCTGACCTACGTGCGCAACATCACCGACATCGATGACAAGATCATCAACCGGGCCAACGAGAACGGCGAAAGTTTCGACGCCTTGACCGCCCGCATGATCGACGCGATGCACGAAGACGAACGCCGCCTGAACATCCTGCCGCCGGACCAGGAACCGCGTGCCACCGACCATATCGCCGGCATGCACGCGATGATCCAGACCCTGATCGACAAGGGGTACGCCTACGCGCCAGGCAATGGCGACGTGTACTACCGCGTCGGCAAGTTCGTCGGTTACGGCAAGCTGTCGCGCAAGAAGATCGAAGACCTGCGTATCGGTGCACGCATCGAGGTCGACGAAGCCAAGCAGGACCCGCTCGACTTCGTCCTGTGGAAGGGCGTCAAGCCGGGCGAGCCGAGCTGGGAATCGCCATGGGGCCCGGGTCGCCCGGGCTGGCACATCGAGTGCTCGGTGATGTCCACCTGCTGCCTGGGCGAGAGCTTCGACATTCACGGCGGCGGCAGCGACCTGGAGTTCCCGCACCACGAGAACGAGATTGCCCAAAGCGAGGCGGCCACTGGCAAGCAGTACGCCAACGCCTGGATGCATTGCGGCATGATCCGTATCAACGGCGAGAAGATGTCCAAGTCGTTGAACAACTTCTTCACCATCCGCGACGTGCTCGAGAAGTACCATCCGGAGGTGGTGCGCTACCTGCTGGTGGCCAGCCACTACCGCAGCGCGATCAACTACTCGGAAGACAGCCTGCGTGACGCCAAGGGTGCGTTGGAGCGCTTCTACCACGCCCTGCGCGGTCTGCCACGGGTGGCGGCCAAGGGTGGCGAAGCCTTTGTCGAGCGTTTCAGCGTGGCGATGAACGACGACTTCGGTACCCCCGAAGCCTGTGCCGTTCTGTTCGACCTGGTGCGCGAGATCAACCGCCTGCGTGACAGCGACCCGGAAGCGGCTGCCGGCCTGGCCGGTAGACTGCGCGAGCTGGGGGATGTGCTGGGTGTGCTGCAACTGGAGGCCGATGACTTCCTGCGTGCCGGTGCCGAAGGCAAGGTCGATGCGGCTGAAGTCGAGGGCTTGATCCAGGCTCGCCTGCAGGCACGTGCGGACAAGAACTGGGCCGAGTCCGACCGCATTCGCGACCAGTTGACTGCCATGGGGGTGGTGCTGGAAGACAGCAAGGGCACGACTACCTGGCGTCTGGCTGACTGAAGTAACTGGGGCTGCGGTGCAGCCCTTCGCGGGCACGCCCGCTCCCCGCAGGGATAGCGCACACTTGAAATGTCGCGCCAACCTGTGGGAGCGGGCGTGCCCGCGAAGGGCCGCAACGCGGCCCCAGCTTTTATTTGCCTAGACCCGCAAGCGGACAGTGCAATACCAGCCTGGCCCCACCCAATTCGCTTTCGCCAATCTCCAGCCCGAACCCATGCAGGTCGACGATCGCCGCCACGATCGACAACCCCAGCCCGAAGCCGGCATGGCGGTGGCCTTCATCGCTGCGATAGAACCGTTTCAGTACAGCCGTTCGCTCTGCTTCGGGAATTCCAGGCCCGCTATCCTCGATCGCCATGTGCACGCCGTTGTCATCCTGCGTGGCGGCAATGCGCACACGACCGCCCTCGGGCGTGAACTTGATCGCGTTGCCCACCAGATTCGCCAAGGCCTCGAACAGCAGCTCGCGGTCGCCGTGCAGTGCCGGTAGCTGCGCAGGTTGGTGCAACTGCAGGTGAATGCCGCCATCCTCGGCCAATGGCAGGTAAAAATCGTGCAGCTCTACCAGCAGCTCATGCGGGTCAAGCTGGACGAAGCCGGCGCGGCGCTGGCGGTCTTCCAGCTCGCTGATGCGCAACAACCCGCGAAAGCGCGCCATCAAGGTGTCGGTTTCGCCGATGGCCTGGTCCAGTGCTTCGGCTTGCGCAGAGTCCACGTCGCTTTGCTGGCGAATACGGTACAGCTGGGCGCGCAGGCGGGTCAGCGGTGTGCGCAGGTCATGGGCAATGTTGTCGCACACACCCTTGACCTCGTGCATCAGCCGTTCAATGCGGTCGAGCATGGCATTGACGATCGCCGCAAGCATGTCCAGTTCGTCACGGCGGGCCGACAGAGGCAGGCGGTGGGTCAGGTCGCCGGCGACGATCAGTTCGGCCTGGGCCTGGATCGCACGTATACGCTTGAGCGGCCTGCGCCGTAGCAAGTACCAACCGGCAAAACCCGGGATCAGGGTCAGCGAGATGCCCCAGAGCAGGGCGTGCAGGATGATCCGGGTAACCACGAACAGCGAGCCGTTGTCACGTACCAGCACCAGCCACCGGCCATCCTGTACATTGATTGCCACCGCGTCGCAGCTGTCGCGAGGCATGCGAGGGTCGTCGGCATCCAGGCAGCGTTTCAACTCATGGATCTTGCCGTCCAGCCTGAGCTCTGGGGGCAAGGCCCGCACGCTGCCGCCAATCGGGTTGAGCTGAGGGTCGAACAGGCCGTAGGCGTCAAAGCTGCGCTCCTCGAACGCCTGGCTGGCAATCAGGGCATCGTCCAGCTGCTTGCCGCTCATGTGTGCGAACAGGTGCTGGCGCTGCAGCATGGAGTGACGGGTGAGTTTGCTCAGGTAGCTGGACACCTCGAAATACAGCACCCCCATGAGGATGCTGCTCCAGGCCACGAACAGAAAGCTGTAGAGTGCCAGCAGGCGGCTGGTAGAGGAGCTCCAGCCTTTAGACGGGTTCAGCAATGGCATAGCCGGAGCCCCGTACCGTACGGATCAGCGGCGACTGGCCGGGGGAGTCGATCTTCTTGCGCAGGCGGCCGATGTGCACGTCGATCAGGTTGGTGCCCGGGTCGAAGTGATAGCCCCAGACTTCCTCGAAAATCATCATCCGCGTGATCACCTGGCCGCTGTGGCGCATCAGGTACTCCAGCAGCTTGTACTCGGTGGGCAGCAGGTTGAGGGTATTGTCACCGCGGCGCGCTTCGTGGCTGATCAGGTCCAGCTCCAGATCGGCAACCTGCAGGCGGGTCTGGGTCATGGGCACGCTGTTGCGGCGCAGCAATACCTCGACTCGCGCGGCCATTTCGTCGGAGGCGAACGGCTTGGTCAGGTAGTCGTCTCCGCCGGCACGCAGGCCGCGCACCCGCTCATCGACGTCGGAGAGGGCGCTGATCATCAGGATCGGCGTAGCGATCTTGAGGTTGCGCAGGGTGGTGACGATGGTCAGGCCGTCGACCTCGGGCAGCATGCGGTCCAGGGTGATCAGGTCGTAGCCGCCGGCAATGGCCTTGGCCAGGCCTTCACGGCCATTGTCGGCCCAATCCACCTCCAGGCCGTGGCTGGTAAGTTCGGCGACGATTTCCTGGCCGGTGACGGCGTCGTCTTCGATGGTCAGTACGCGAGGCATGCTGGTTCCCGGGCATCTAATGAAGATTTGATTGTGCCAAAGAATAGACAACCGGCGATTTAAGAAAAATTCATCTAGCGTGCACCGATGCCTTCGGCATGCATGATCTGCGCAATGATCGGTACCGGTGTCATCAGGTGCGCGCGCATCATGGCGCTGGCGCGTTTGGCATCACGGGCGAGGATCACCTCGACCAGTGCCGCATGCTCCTGGCGCTTGAGCGCCAGCGCCTGTTCGGAAAACACCGTTTGCGTCAGCCACAGGTGGCGGTAGCGCTCGGCCTGGTCAAACAGGTAGGTGCGTGCCTGCAGCAGGTGCTTGGAGCCGCAGCCCGAGGCAATGGCAGTATGAAACGCCTTGTGCCGCTCGTCCCACACATCCAGCCGCTGCTCGCGGGTTTTTACTTCTACCACCTTGGCCAGGGTATGCGAGTGGGCCAGCACCGACGCCTCCCAGGCGTCGTCGCCGCGCTCGATGGCCAGGGCGATGATCATCGCTTCCAGGTTGGCGCGGGCGTCGTAGATGTCGTTCATCTCATCCAGCGACATGGGCGCTACCCGGTAGCCTTTCTGGCTGATCGCGTTGACCAGGTGCTCGGCCACCAGTTGCGACAGTGCTTCGCGCAACGGGCCCACACCCAGGTCGTAGCGTTCCTTGAGGGCACTCATCAACAGCTTTTCACCGGGCTTGAACACCCCGCGGATGATGTCCTGCTTGAGCCTCTCATACCCGCTGAATGCTGAGTTTTGTCGGGGGGCGAGCGCTTCCAAGATCCTGTTCCTCAAAACGTTTTGCCGATCATACCGAAACCCTCTGTCGGCGAAAAACAATGGACAAACACAAATATTGTCGCCGAATCATAAAAATGTAGACATTTTGATTTTGTGGCGATATTTTTACCTCGCCCGCACTGATCCAGGTCATTACCGGACGGCGCCACCTACTTTTTAGCCAGGACATTGCCATGAACGCCTTTACGCAGATCGACGAACTTGTCATGCCGCTGCCACTCGAACCGCAGGGCTATTCCATCGCCCCCTCGAAACAGTCGCCGCGCCTGCTGGAACTGACCTTTGCCCGGGAAACCGTCGAAGCGTTCGTGCAGGCCGTTGCCCAATGGCCGGTGCAGGCATTGGAGTACAAGTCGTTCCTGCGTTTTCGCGTAGGCGAAATCCTTGACGAGCTGTGCCAGGGCACGCTGCGCCCGGTGCTGCTCAACACCATCCTCGATCGCGCCACAGGCGGCATGCTGATTACCCCGGTCGGCCTGGATGACGTGAGCCAGGCCGAAGACATGGTCAAGTTCACCACCGCCTGCGCCCACTTGATCGGCCGTTCCAACTATGACGCCATGAGTGGCCAGTTCTATGCGCGCTTCGTGGTGGTCAACAGCGACAACTCCGACAGTTACCTGCGCCAGCCGCACCGGGTCATGGAACTGCACAACGACGGCACGTTCGTGAACCAGATCACCGACTACGTGCTGATGCTGAAGATCGACGAGAAGAACATGGAAGGCGGCAACTCGCTGCTGCTGCATCTGGACGACTGGGAGGAGTGCGAGGCGTTCTTCCGTCACCCGATGGCCCGTCGCGAAATGCGCTGGACCGCACCGCCGAGCAAAAAGGTTGCCGAAGATGTGTTCCATTCGGTATTCGACACCGATGCCGAAGGCCGGCCGACCATGCGCTACATTGACCAGTTCGTGCAGCCGGAAAACTACGAGGAAGGTATCTGGCTGAACGCCTTGTCCGAGTCGCTGGAAGGCAGCGGCAAGAAGGTCTCGGTACCGGTAGGCGTAGGCAGTTTCCTGTTGATCAACAACCTGTTCTGGCTGCATGGCCGCGATCGCTTCACCCCGCACGAGGGCCTGCGCCGCGAACTGATGCGCCAGCGTGGTTACGTCGCCTTCCCCAAGCCGCTGTACCAGCGCGGGCAATAATGACAGGGCGCGGGGCGGGCGCTCGTCCACGCGTTTTTGCACATAACAATGCCACCAGGCCCCGTGCGGGCCTTGGTGAGCCTGCCAGGCAATGCCTGCGTGTGAGGTAAGGCTGTGTACGATTTCATCATTATTGGCGGCGGGATTGTGGGCATGTCCACGGCCATGCACCTGATCAAGGTCTACCCGGATGCGAAGATGCTCCTGCTGGAGAAAGAGTCTGGTCCGGCCCGCCATCAGACCGGCCATAACAGCGGCGTGATCCACGCCGGCGTGTATTACACCCCCGGCAGCCTCAAGGCGCGCTTCTGCCTTGAAGGCAACAAGGCGACCAAAGCCTTCTGCACCCAGCACGGCATCCGCTTCGATGAGTGCGGCAAGCTGTTGGTCGCCACCAACGATCTGGAAATGCAGCGCATGAAGGCGCTGTGGGAGCGCACCGCGGCCAATGGCCTGGAGCGCTACTGGCTGTCGGCTGACGAGTTGCGCGAGCGTGAGCCCAACATCGTCGGTATGGGGGGGATCTTCGTGCCGTCCAGCGGCATCGTCAATTACGCCCAGGTGACTGCTGCGATGGCGGCAGAGTTCCAGCGTGCCGGTGGCGAAATCCGCTATGGCGCAGAAGTGGTCGGCCTGCAGGAGCAGGCAAGTGAAGTGATCGTGCGCACCCCGCGTGATGAATTGCGCAGCCGTTTCCTGGTGACCTGCTCGGGGCTGATGGCCGACCGCGTGGTGGGCATGCTCGGGCTGCGTACCGAGTTCGTGATCTGCCCGTTCCGTGGCGAATACTACCTGTTGCCCAAGCAGCACAATCAGATCGTCAACCACCTGATCTACCCCATTCCCGACCCGTCGATGCCCTTCCTGGGGGTGCACCTGACCCGCATGATCGACGGCACCGTCACCGTAGGCCCCAACGCCGTCCTGGCGATGAAGCGCGAGGGCTACCGCAAGACCGATGTCAGCCCCAGCGACCTGTTCCAGACCCTGACCACGCCCGGCATCCTCAAGGTGCTGGCGAAGAACTTCCGCCCGGGCCTGATCGAGATGAAGAACTCGCTGTTCAAGGGCGGGTACCTCAAGCAGGTGCAGAAGTACTGCCCGAGCATTAGCAAAGCCGACCTCACGCCTTACCCGGCCGGCGTGCGTGCCCAGGCGGTGTCGCGCGACGGCAAGCTGATCGACGATTTCCTGTTCGTCAACACTGCACGCAGTGTCAACGTGTGCAACGCACCGTCGCCAGCCGCTACTTCGGCCATACCGATCGGCGCCTACATCGTCGAGAAAGTGTGCGAGCAGGTCGGCCTGCAGGGCGGCAGCTTCCCCAAGGCCGACCTGTCGGCCAACCAGAGGGCTGCCAGCTGACAGCCCAGTAACACCTTTTGCGGTTTCGTTTTACTCAACCCGTACTGCCCTGCTCACCATTCAGGGCAGGGCGGGCTTTTTCGCGCCTGCGTCGGTGACGTGCAGCCGGCGGCCCCTGCGTGGGCATGACAAAAACAACAAGGTAGCGCCATGCAAACCCACAAGAACAATTTGAGTCATGGATTGAAATCACGGCATGTCACCATGCTGTCCATTGCCGGCGTGATCGGCGCCGGGCTGTTTGTCGGCTCTGGCCGCGCCATCGCCGAAGCGGGGCCGGCCACCATCCTGGCCTATATCCTGGCGGGCGGCCTGGTGGTGCTGGTGATGCGCATGTTGGCCGAAATGGCCGTTGCATCCCCAGATACCGGCTCGTTCTCAACCTATGCTGACCTCGCCATCGGCAAGTGGGCCGGTTATACCATCGGTTGGCTGTACTGGTGGTTCTGGGTGCTGATCATCCCGATCGAGGCCAATATCGCCGCTACCATCATCAACTCCTGGGTCCCGCAGATGGAGATCTGGGTGTTGTCGTTGGTGATCACGTTACTGCTGACGGCCACCAACCTGTTCAGCGTGAAGAACTACGGTGAGTTCGAGTTCTGGTTGGCACTGGTCAAGGTGGTGGCCATTGTCTGCTTCATCGCCCTGGGTGTCTGCGCCATTTTCGGCCTGTTGCCGGGGTCCGGCGTCAGCGGCGTTTCGCGCCTGTGGGATACCGGGGGCTTCATGCCCAACGGCTTTGGTGCAGTGCTGAGCGCCATGCTGATCACCATGTTCTCGTTCCTCGGGGCCGAGGTGGTGACCATTGCTGCGGCTGAATCCGACGAGGCGGGCAAGCATATTTCCAAGGCCACCAATTCGGTGATCTGGCGGATAACGCTGTTCTACATCCTGTCGATCTTCATCGTCATCGCACTGGTACCGTGGACCGACCCGCGCCTGGCTACCGAGGGTTCTTACGTCACGGTGCTGGACACCCTCGGCGTGCCAAATGCCAAGGCCATCATCGACTTCGTGGTGCTGACCTCGGTGACCAGTTGCCTCAACTCCTCGCTGTACACCGCCTCGCGCATGGTCTATTCGCTTAGCCGTCGTGGTGATGCCCCGGCCTGTGCCCAGATAACCAGCCGCAGTGGTACACCCGTGGTGGCCGTGTTGTTGTCGACGGGGGCTGCATTCCTGGCGGTGATCGCCAACTACCTGGTGCCGGCCAAGGTGTTTGGCTTCCTCATGGCAAGCTCCGGCGCCATTGCCCTGCTGGTGTATCTGGTCATCGCCATTTCCCAGTTGCGCTTGCGCCAGCGCCTGACGGCACAGGGCAAGACACTCGGTTACCGCATGTGGCTGTTCCCGTGGCTGACCTGGGGCGTGATCCTGTTCATCAGCGGCGTACTGGTATTGATGCTGTTCCGCCCGGATCATCGCCTGGAAGTGGTCTCGACGATGGTGCTGGCGGTGTTGGTGGTGTGCTCGGGGGTGCTGGTCACCCGGCGCCGGGCGCGCGGCGGGGCCGTGGCTGGCGTAGGGCAGCGCGCCTGATTCGTCTGGCCTGAAGACAGACGAGCAAGTCGCATCAGGCTGTGAGAGGATGTCCGTCAACAAAGCCAGGACCCTGAACGCAGCCTGATGAAGACACCTAAAAGAATCGAACCGTTGATCGAAGACGGCCTGGTCGACGAAGTACTCCGGCCGTTGATGAGTGGCAAGGAAGCCGCTGTGTATGTGGTGCGCTGTGGCAGCGAGGTACGCTGCGCCAAGGTCTACAAAGAAGCCAACAAGCGCAGTTTCCGCCAGGCCGCCGAATACCAGGAAGGCCGCAAGGTGCGCAACAGCCGTCAGGCCCGGGCCATGGCCAAGGGCAGCAAGTACGGCCGCAAAGAAGCCGAGGATGCCTGGCAGAACGCCGAAGTGGCTGCGCTGTTCCGTTTGGCCGGTGCGGGCGTAAGGGTGCCCAAGCCTTACGACTTCCAGGACGGCGTGCTACTGATGGAGCTGGTGACCGATGCCGATGGCGATGCGGCCCCGCGCCTGAACGACGTACACCTGGAAGTTGAAGATGCCCGCGCGTTCCATGCCTTCGTCATTCGCCAGATCGTGCTGATGCTGTGCGCCGGAATGGTGCATGGTGATCTGTCCGAGTTCAACGTGCTGCTCGGCCCGGACGGGCCGGTGATCATCGACCTGCCGCAGGCAGTGGATGCAGCCGCCAACAACCACGCCTTCAGCATGCTGCAGCGCGATGTGGACAACATGGCCCATTATTTCGGGCGCTTTGCCCCGGAGCTGAAAAGCACCCGCTATGCGCAGGAGATGTGGGCGTTGTACGAGGCCGGCGAGTTGCTGCCCGACAGCCCGTTGACCGGGGTGTTCGAGGATGACGAACATGAGGCTGACGTAACCGGGGTGATGCGCGAGATCGACGCCGCCCGTATGGACGACGCTCGCCGCCGTGCGGCACGCGCCGAGGCTGAGCATGGGCCGGCCAAGGCAGAGGAGGTGACGCCGCCCTGGTTGCAGTAATTTAGTGCCTGTGCCGGCCGCTTCGCGGGTGAACCCGCTCCTACTGGGTTTGTAGGCGCGGGTTTACCCGCGAAGAGGCCAACACAGGCAAACCCCGGGCGTTGCCATTGACGCAAGACACAATCTCGTCATTTAGCCTTTTCACTGGCGCGCGACAGGCATAAGGTATACGCCGTTCAAATTCCCTGGAGCTGTCATGTCCAACCAATTCCCGTCCGTTCGTCCCCGCCGCCTGCGTCAGAACGAGTCCCTGCGCACGATCTTCCAGGAAACCGAGTTCCGCCTTGAAGACCTGATCCTGCCGATCTTCGTCGAAGAGGGCATCGATGATTTCGTGCCGATCACCAGCATGCCCGGTGTCAACCGTATCCCCGAGAAGCTGTTGGCCCAGGAAATCGAGCGCTATGCCCGCGCCGGTATCAAGTCGGTGATGACCTTTGGCGTATCGCACCACCTGGATGCTGACGGCAGCGACACCTGGAACGAAAACGGCCTGGTTGCGCGCATGTCGCGTATCTGCAAGGACACCGTGCCGGAAATGGTGGTGATGTCCGACACCTGCTTCTGCGAATACACCAGCCACGGCCACTGCGGCGTGCTGCATGACCATGGCGTGGACAACGACGCCACCCTGGCCAACCTGGGCAAGCAGGCTGTCATCGCCGCCGCTGCCGGTGCCGACTTCATTGCCCCTTCGGCGGCAATGGACGGCCAGGTGCAGGCAATCCGCAGCGCCCTGGACGGTGCCGGCTTCCACGACACCGCGATCATGGCCTATTCCACCAAGTTCGCCTCGTCGTTGTATGGCCCGTTCCGTGAGGCCGGTGGCACCGCACTGAAAGGCGACCGCAAAAGCTACCAGATGAACCCGATGAACCGCCGCGAAGCGGTGCGCGAGTCGCTGCTCGACGAGCAGGAAGGGGCGGACGTGCTGATGGTCAAGCCGGCCGGTGCCTACCTTGATGTGATCGCCGACATCCGCGCCGCTTCGCGCCTGCCACTGGCGGCGTACCAGGTGAGTGGCGAGTATGCGATGATCAAGTTCGGTGGCCTGGCCGGTGCCATCGACGAAGGCCGGGTGGTGCGCGAAAGCATTGGCGCAATCAAGCGTGCCGGTGCCGACCTGATCCTGACCTACTTCGCCATGGACCTGGCGCGCGAAGGTATCTGAAGCCAGGCCTTCGGCATGAAAGCCGCTGCCATTGCAGCGGCTTTTCTTTGGGCGCTGTTTGGTGGTGCCGCAAACGCACAAAAAACAGTAAGCGCTGAATTATTTAGTGTCCTGTTGTATCTGATCCCTTAGAGCATTCATCGACAGGGATATGGGTATGAAACCTCGCAAGAAAAACGTCCAGCCAATCGGCCTGAAGGACATCACCATCGTCGACGACGCCAAGATGAAGAAGGCGATCACAGCCGCCGCGCTGGGCAACGCCATGGAGTGGTTCGACTTTGGCGTATATGGCTTCGTCGCTTATGCCTTGGGCAAGGTGTTCTTCCCCAACGCCGACCCCAGCGTGCAAATGATCGCGGCCCTGGCCACCTTCTCGGTGCCATTCCTGATCCGGCCTCTTGGCGGGTTGTTCTTCGGTGCCTTGGGCGACAGGTTCGGGCGGCAGAAAATCCTCGCCGCGACCATCGTGATCATGTCCCTCAGCACCTTCGCCATCGGCCTGATACCGTCCTACGCGAGCATTGGTATCTGGGCGCCGATCCTGTTGCTGCTGGCCAAGATGGCCCAGGGCTTTTCGGTGGGCGGTGAATACACCGGCGCCTCGATCTTCGTTGCCGAGTACGCGCCTGACCGCAAGCGCGGCTTTCTCGGTAGCTGGCTGGACTTCGGTTCGATTGCCGGCTTTGTGCTGGGCGCAGGGGTGGTGGTGCTCATTTCCACGGTTCTGGGTGAAGAACAGTTCCTCGAATGGGGCTGGCGCCTGCCGTTTTTCCTGGCCCTGCCGCTGGGCATCATCGGGCTCTACCTGCGCCATGCGCTGGAAGAAACACCTGCGTTCCAGCAGCACGTCGACAAGCTGGAGCAGGGCGATCGTGAAGGCCTGGCCTCCGGGCCCAAGGTGTCGTTCAAGGAAGTGGCCACCCAGCACTGGCGCAGTCTGGTGACCTGTATCGGCGTGGTAATTGCCACCAACGTCACCTACTACATGCTGCTTACCTACATGCCCAGCTACCTGTCGCACAATCTGCAATACAGCGAAGACCATGGCGTGCTGATCATCATCGCGATCATGGTTGGCATGCTGTTCGTGCAGCCTATGATCGGTCTGCTCAGCGACAAGTTCGGCCGACGGCCGTTCATCATCGTCGGCAGTGTCGGCCTGTTGGCCTTGGCCATTCCGGCATTCATGCTGATCAACAGTGGCGTGCTCGGGCTTATTTTCGCCGGCCTGCTGATCATTGCCGTGTTGCTGAATTTCTTCATCGGCGTGATGGCCTCGACGCTGCCGGCCATGTTCCCCACGCACATCCGCTACAGTGCCCTGGCCAGCGCCTTCAACATCTCGGTGCTGATCGCCGGCCTTACCCCGACCCTCGCTGCGTGGCTGGTGGAGAGCACAGGCGATCTGTACATGCCGGCCTATTACCTGATGGTGATCGCCGCTGTCGGCCTGATCACCGGCCTGACCATGAAGGAAACCGCCAACAAGCCCCTGCGCGGCGCGGCACCCGCGGCATCGGACATCGAAGAGGCGCGTGAACTGCTGCAGGAGCACCACGACAACATCGAGCAGAAGATCGAGGACATCGATGCGCAGATCGCCGAGCTGGAAGCCAAGCGCGAGAAGCTGGCCCTGCAGCACCCGCGTATCGAATGATCAGCGCGGCATGTAGCCACGCTGCCAGGACCGCGGGATGAACCGCGATACCAGCGCCAGCACGCAGGCCAGCGCGCAGCTGCCGGCCAGCGCCTGCAGGCCCAGGTGTTGTTGCAACCAGGCGCCCAGTGCGGCGCCCAGCAGCATGCCTGCCCAAGGCACCAACTGCACCCGCCAGCCATTGCGCCGTTCGCCCAGCAGCCAGCGCCCCAGGCCGCGGCCGAAACGCGACAGGGCGCCAGTCACGTAAGTCAGGCCGATGGGCAGGCCATTCACCTGCTCGACTACCGCATTGATCATGCCCATGGCCAGCGTGGCCGCCAACAGCGCGGGGAAGGTGGCTGGCAACGGCCACGCTGCCGCGAAGGCCAGCAGTGCGGCAACCACCAACAGCACTGGCCAGGCTCGACGGCGCAATCCGTGAGCCAGGAGCACGCCCAGCGCATTGCCCGCGACAAAGCCCAGTACCGCGCCACTGAGGCGTAGCACAAGGGCCAGGTCTGCTTCACTGATGGCCACCGCCAGGCGTGTGGTGTTGCCACTCATGAACGACACGAAATCGCCCAGTGCCAGCAGGCCGATGGCATCGGTCATGCCGGCCAGCACCGACAGGGCGGCGACCAGGCCGAGGCCGACGCGACCACGCATTACCTGCAGGCGCAAACGCCTGGCTGTGCGCGCGGGGAGGGCGTTAGGGAGCATGTGCAGGCCTCAGGGCAGCAGGTTTTCGCGGGCCAGGGTACCTTTGATGGTGCGCTCCACCACATCGACCAGCACCATGGTCTGGTGGTCGACCTCGATGTTGAGCAGTTCACCTGTGTGGTAACTGGCGAAGGTGGTCTGCCGCAGGGTTTCCGGGATCAGGTTGATGGTGATCACGTTGTCCTCCACGTCAGCGACCGTCAGGCTGCAGCCATTGACCCCGATGAAACCGCGCGGGAACACGTACTTGCCCCATTGCGGCGGCATACGGAACTTGATGAAGGCGCCGGTTTCCTTGATCGACAGCTCGACGATTTCAGCGGTGGTGGCGATATGGCCGGCCATCAGGTGGCCGCCGACTTCGGCGTTCATCTTCGCTGAGCGTTCGATGTTCACGCGCTGGCCGGGCTTGAAGTTGCGCAGATTGGTGCGCTCGAGGGTCGCGGTCATGGCGTCGAACCTGACCTGGCTGCCATCGATTTCGGTCACGGACAGGCAGGTACCTTCGACACTGACGCTGGCACCGATCTTCAGCTCGTCGAGCAGTTCCGGGGTGAGGTCGATGGTGAACTGGTTGTGGCCCGGGTAGGTGGTCACATCAAGCAGAGGGCGGACGGCCTGGACGATGCCGGTGTACATGGAGTTGCTCCTGGGCACGGAAAAGAAAACTTCCGAACGCTATGCCCGTAGCGCAGTAAATGCAAGACCGGGCTTCCTGGCTGGCAAGCCGGCTTGCGAGTCTGGCGCCTGCGCGGGGCAGGCGGCGTGCTTGTGGGCGAACCCGGTTTGCCGACGGCAGGGCCACTGCAGATTCAAACATGCCCGCTGCTGTTGACGATCCGCAGGCACAGCGCCTCGTACGGGTCCAGGTTCACCATCAGGCGCCCGTCCTCGGTCAAATCGCCTTCGACCGTCTCGTTGATCATGTCGACCACCGGCCCGGGTGTGAACCCGGTCAACAGCAGTTCCTCGGCAATCGTGTCCTGGCCGAAGTTCAGCGCACTGATCTGGATACCCCGCCCGGCTGGCAGCTCGTGCACCATCACCAGCAGCCCCGGGCTGCTCACCTCAGGTACCAGCACCTGACGGCTGGTGGCGATGCCGTAGGCCTGGCGCACAGCCAGCAGTTTCTTCACCTTGCAGGCAAATGAATCACCCTCGTCCAGCTGGCTGTCGAGGCTGCCGTACAGCGCCCGGGCACGCGGCATGCCACGCACTGAAACCTCTGCCTGTGGGTCGAGCCCGGCGAGGTCATAGCCGCCCCGGTGAATCCAGCGGGTATCGCCATCGAGCATGCGTTCGGCAACCGCCTCGGCGGGCAAGGGCAGGGCGCCGACCAGGTCCCAACCGGACAAGGCGACCACCCCCGGCTGCATGGCGTTGTACATGACCAGCAGCAGGTGCACCTTCTTGATCAGCTCGATATCCGCCTCGCCAATCTGTTCGAGGTCGCGAATACCCAGGGCAGCAGCGATCAGGCTGGCGGTGGTGCAGGCGATGCCGTTGGTCACGAAGCGCAGGTTATACGGGGCATGTTCTCCCGACAGCCGTTCGTAGATCTCTTCGCGGATATGTTCGCGCAAAATGCTGCCAGGCAGGGTCTGGCCTTTGTACAGGTACATGTCGTGCGCGTGCAGTGTCCAGAAGTGCACCAGCTCCACGGTCAGTTCGTCATGGTTTTGCAGGGCATGTATCAGCGAGGCCGGGTCGATGCCGAAGGCGTGCATCTCCTTGAGCATCAGGCGCAGGAACTCGGTGTCGCCGGTCAGCAGCGCATGCTGGTAGGCCGGCCGGGTAATGAAATCGTAGGACAGGTCGGCGCCTCCCCTGGACATCTGCGCAATGTCATCGAGGGTCAGGTTCAGCTCCTGGAAGCTGAAACCGCCGGCCTTGCGGATCATGCCACCGATCAGCTGGTTGCCGACGATCGACAGCGGGTGGCTTTCCGACCAGGCGGTGCCGCTGGCGCGGGTTTCCACGCCGAGAAAGCCGTTGGCGTCCAGGCGCAGGCCGCGGGCACCGAGGCAGTCCAGGGCGTGCAACGCATCACCAATGATCATTTGTTGGGCGGCGAAGGTCGGGTCCAGCCAGTTCAGCGACGGCTGGCCCTCTTTGAAGTAGTGCAGGTACACCCAGCGCCGGGTCTTGCCGTCGACGCCTGTGATCGGCGGCGTGGCGCTCCAGTCGGTTTCCTTCACGCCCGGCTCGAAGAAGATCACCCGTTGCAGCTGGCCAACGATGTAATGGCGCGCCTTCAGCTCGTCACACTGCGCGGGCAGCAGGTTGACCGCATCGCGTCCGGCGGGCACCTCGGGCAGCAGCGTCCAGTCTTCTTCGCGGATCTCGACCATGTGGTACAGCCCCGGGTAGGGGCCATGGGCGATCTCGGCCAGGCGGAAGTCGGCGCCCTTGCCGGTGTGCGAGGGGATCAGGTCGTCGATGGTCACGGCATTGTGCGCAGCGGCCATGCGGCTCATCTGGATCAGCTCCTGCTCGCTGCCGTACAGCGGGTCGATGTCGAAGCTGATGCGGTCGAAGTTGCCGTCCACGCTAGGGGTGAGTTCGCGGCCGCGGATGCCACCGGACAGTTTGATAGGGCCCGTGTGCAGGCCCTGCACGCCAATCTCCGACAGGCGCTTCCACAATGCTTCGTGAGCCAGGGCACCGAGCACCGAGCAGCCCTCAGGGGCGATGATGGCGTCGGGGTAGACGGTGAGCCAGACCGAGGCGATTTCGGTGGCGCGGCGGGGCTGGGCCTCGGCGTAGGGTTGTTGCCACAGGCGCGACTGGCCTGAGTACAGGCTGGCACGCGCCTGGGAGGCCTTGAGCATGGCGCGGTCTTCGAGCCATTTGACGTATGACGGGTCGGGCTGGGTCATTTCGCGTCCTCTTTGCGTGTCGGCACCGGCTCAGATTATGACGGCATTGCGGCCTGAACGTTCGGCTCGAGATGGGTGTTGGTTTCTTCGCGGGCTCGCCCGCTCCCACAGGCTGCCATACCGCTGAAGATTTGCGCTGCACCTGTGGGAGCGGGCGCGCCCGCGAAGAGGCCGGGCCTGCAAAGGCAGGCTCAGCGCCGGGCCGACAACTGCTGCGGCGCCAGAAACGCATCATGGAAGTAATTGCGCACCGCCTGCATCGCCGGGCTGAACGCCCGTTCCCGGTGCCAGGCCAACCCTACGCTCATCGGTGCGACCGGGTCGCTGATGGTCACCGTCTCGATACGCTTGCCCTCCAGCGACCACGGGCGGTGCACCAGGTCTGACAGGATTGCCACGCCACTGCCATTGGCCACCATGCTGCGCACGGCCTCCACCGAACTGGTCCGCACCCTTACGCTCGGCCGCTGCCCGGCCTGCTCCCAGTAACGCATGGCACTTTGCTCGGCTTCATCCACGGTCAACAGGATGAACGGCTCACAGGCCACATCGGCCAGGCTCACCGCCGAGCGTTCGCACAGCGGGTGGTGCGCGGGCAACCACAGCCGGCGCTCGGAGTTGAACAGGGTTTCCGAAACGATGTCGGGGTGGGTGAGGTTGGCGGTGAGCACCACCGCCATGTCGAAACGCCCTTCCAGCAGGCCTTGCTCGATGGCGCTGCGTTCCTGCTCGTAGAGCTCCAGGGTCACGCCCGGATGCCAGTGCTCCAGGCGTTGCAGGTGGTGCGGCAGGAAGTAACCGATCACCGTGTAACTCGCCGCCAGGCGCAACAGGCCGCTGGCGCGCACGTCCGGAAGCGGGCTGTTCAACGCGTCGTCGACACTGCGCAGGATGACGTAGGCACGGTTCAAAAAGTGCCGGCCGGCCTCGGTCAGGCTCATGCCCTGGGCCGAGCGCTGGAACAACAGCACACCGAGCATTGCTTCCAGCTCCTTGATGGCCGTGGTCACTGCCGACTGGGAGATGTTCAGGTGGATCGCCGCTTGGGATATCTGGCCGATTTCAGCGGTGGCAACGAAGTAGCGGACCTGGCGCAGGGTCAGTGACACGGTAGGCTCCCGGGGTATCTGATTTTCAGAAGGTACCCCATCTGTTTATAGATCTTCCCAAGGGGGTGTAGAGAATCTAACGTGGCTTGCATGCAGTCACAAGTGCCAGGAGATGCCGTCATGCAAGCAGTAGACTTCAACTCGGACATGGGCGAGGGCTTTGGCCCGTGGACCATTGGCGATGGCGTCGACAATGAGCTGATGGGTTACATCAGCAGCGCCAACATCGCCACTGGTTTCCATGCCGGCGACCCCGGCACCATGCGCCGCACCGTCGAGCGCGCCAAGGCACTGGGCGTTGCTGTGGGGGCACACCCGGGATTCCGTGACCTGGTTGGCTTTGGCCGCCGGCATATCAATGCCTCGGCGCAGGAACTGGTGGACGACATGCTCTATCAATTGGGCGCGCTGCGTGAAATCGCCCGTGCCCAGGGCGTGCGTCTGCAGCACATCAAACCGCACGGGGCGTTGTACATGCACCTGGCGCGTGACGAAGAAGCCGCGCACTTGCTGGTGGAAAACCTGCGGGTGATCGAGCCGGAACTGCTGCTGTTCTGCATGCCGGGTTCGGTGATCTGTCGCATTGCCCAGGCACTGGGCCAGCCGGTAGTTCGCGAGTTCTACGCCGACCGCGAGTACGACCTGAGCGGGTCGATCGTGTTTACCCGCAATGTGCGTGGCTACGAGCCCCAAGCCGTCGCCGAGCGGGTGCTGCGCGCTTGCCGCCAAGGCGTGGTGCGTACGGTCGAAGGCCAGGACCTGGCCATCGAATTCGATTCCATTTGCCTGCACAGTGACACCCCGGGCGCGCTGGATCTGGTCGAGGCCACGCGCAGGGCCCTGGATACGGCTGGCATCGTGGTGCGTGCGCCGCGCTGAATCAATCAGGCATCCGGCAAACAGACAAGCCGGAGCCCGAGCATTTTATTTTCGCCTGCCTTTCTATAAAGATTCCAAGAAAAGGAACTGTCATGGCCGAACCGCTTGCTACAACACCGATCCGTTACAGCTTCGGCGCCGACGAGCACCTGTTTGCCGAAGTCAGCGAGAGCATGTCGCTGGAGGCCTTTTTCAAGGGTATGGCCGTCACCCGGGCGGTGGAGCGGCTGGCCCTGGATGGCGTGCTTGATGTGTGCCTGGCCAACGCGTCGTTCCAGATCCGCTTCGACCCGGACCGTATCGCCCCCGAGGCACTGCTTGAGGCCGTGCGCGGCGCCGAAGCGCAGGCGGTGGCCGAGCGCTCGCTGCAGACGCGTATCATCGAGATTCCGGTGCTGTACAACGACCCCTGGACCCATGAAACCCTGATGCGCTTTAGGGATCGCCACCAGGACCCGACCAGTACTGATCTGGAGTACGCCGCGCGCATCAACGGCCTGGCCGATGTCGACGCATTCATTGCCGCGCACAGCGGTGCGCCATGGTTCGTGTCGATGGTCGGCTTCGTCGCCGGCCTGCCGTTCATGTTCCAGATGGTCGAGCGCCAGCGGCAGCTGCAGGTGCCCAAGTACCTGCGCCCCCGTACCGACACGCCCAAGCACACCCTGGGCCATGGCGGCTGCTTCGGCTGCATCTACTCGGTGCGCGGGGCTGGCGGCTACCAGATGTTCGGCGTCACCCCGGCACCGATCTACGACCCGCAGCAGACCTTGAATTACCTGAAAGAGCACATGGTGTTCTTCCGACCAGGTGACATCGTGCAGTTCAAACCCATCGACCGCCGTGCCTATGACCAGGCGGTGGCGGATGTGGAGGAGGGCCGTTTTGACCTGCGCATTCGTCCCGTGGCGTTTTCTCTGGACGCCTTTCTCGCCGATCCGGTCGGCTACCCGAAATCGCTGCAGGAGGTGCTGGCATGATCAAGGTACTCAAACCGGGCCTGGCGACTTCCGTGCAGGACCTTGGCCGCGAAGGTTACTACCACCTGGGCATTCCGCCATCCGGCGCACTCGACCAGTATGCCCTGAGCGCCGCCAACCACCTGGTGGGCAACCCGGCGGGCGCCGCAGGGTTGGAGTGTGCGCTGGTGGGGCCGGAACTGGAGTTCCAGCAGGATACGCTGGTGGCGGTGTGCGGGGCACAGATGCCAGTGCTGCTGGATGGACGCGAGCAGCGCCCGGACACGGCGTTTGCCGTGCGCGCCGGGCAAGTGCTGCGTTTTGGCTTCCCCACTGCAGGCGCCCGGGCTTACCTGGCAGTGGCTGGCGGTATCGATGTGCCGGAGGTGCTGGGTAGCCGTTCAACCTATGCGCTGGGGGCCTTGGGTGGCTTTCAGGGCCGCAAGTTGATGGCCGGTGACCTGTTGCCGGTCGGCGTGCCCAGCGGCAAGACCCGCGCCGGTGCAAGCTTGCCGATGGCCCTGCGTCAGGCCCTGGGGGGCGAGGTGGTGTTGCGGGTGGTGCCTGGGCTGTACTTCCACCGCCTGACCGAAGCGGCAGCGCAACGTTTCTTCACCGACGCCTGGACGGTTGGCTCCGAAGCGGACCGTATCGGCTATCGCTACAAAGGCGGCAGCGCCTTGAGTTTCCAGGCGCGCGAGCAGCCGTTCGGTGCCGGGTCGGATCCGTCGAATATCGTCGACAGCTGCTACCCGATCGGATCGATCCAGGTGCCGGCAGGGTTGGAACCGATCATCCTGCATCGCGATGCGGTGTCGGGGGGCGGTTACGCCATGATCGGCACGGTGATCAGTGCCGACCTCGACCTGATCGGGCAGATGCAGCCCAACCAGCAGGCGCGGTTCCTGCCGGTGAGCCTGGAGCAGGCACTGGAGGCGCGGCGTTCGTACAAGAAGAAGCTGGCCTGCCTGGCCAGGCTCTTCAGTTGAGCATGATGGCTTCGGCGTAGCAGCGGCCTTGTGTCTCGACGGGGCCGCAACGGGCTCCGCGGCTACACCGAGCGCGCAGGTTTGCTGATTGTCTTGCCGGTTTGGGAGGCCACCTCAAGGGCTTGGCCGTCCCGCTGTTTGCCTTGGCGTGCCAGGCCTTCGAGCTGCGGTATCAGCATGCCTTCCGGCAAATGCCGCCAGAACCGTCCTGGCATGTGCAGGCGCAAGGCTTCCGGGTTCAGGCGGGCGGGGTTGAAGGTATGGCGGTAGTAGGTGCGCCAGAGTTCGGCGCCCGGGTCTTCGGCATTGCGGGCCCACTGGCGCCAGGGCTCGGGGCACTGGCGCTGGTAGTCGAACGCCTGGCCGTCGAAGCGAATGCCATCCTGTGGCGTGGCAATCAACCAGCGCAAACGCCCCAGGCGGTCGGCGAAGTGCGCGCTGGCACTGTGAAGAATGTCGTGTGCCGGCTCGTGATAGGCCACCAGATCGAGCTGCAAGTGCTCAGCCAGTTCCTCAGGCAGCGGCACGAAGCGTACAAACGCGTGCAAGTGATGCGCCTCGCGGGTTACCTGCTTGATGCGCCGTTGCAGCTCACTGCCCAGCCGATCACCCGCCAGCATTGCCGTGCGGTCGCCATGGGCGACGCGCCACAGCACTTCATACAGCAGGTTCCAGCGTTGTTCGCCACGGTAACGAGAGGCCTGCTCCAGTTGGCTCAGCAGTGCTGCCGGGACTTTGGCCCGAAAAGGACCAGGCCCTTCAGGCGGCGCTGCCGGCACGGCCAGCAGGTCCGCCATCGGGCCTTGCGACCAGGTGACTTCCGATGGGTCGATGCCATGCCCCAACAAGCCCCGGGCCTGATCGCGCCAGGTGGCGAACAGGTCGTCGCAGTCGAGCGCGATCACCCCCATAACCCCATCTGCACGGGCGCTGGCGGCTCACTCAAGCGCGCTCGCAGCAAGCCGCTGCGCAATTCGGCCTGGGCCGGGCGGTAGTCGCTGGTCACGATGAATGGCCGTGCCTTGTCCAGCACGCAGCGCAGCTGGATCAGGTCGTCATATCGGATGCGCCGCTCCCGGCGCAGGGCGACCAGGCGCTGTACGCTGCGCAGGCCGATGCCGGGGATACGCGCCAGTAGCGCCGGTTCGGCGCGGTTCACGTCCAGTGGGAACACTTCGCGGTTGGCCAGTGCCCAGGCCAGTTTGGGGTCGATGTCCAGTGCCAGGTTACCGCTGTGGCCCAGCAGCTCGCCAGCCTTGTAGCCATAACCACGCAGCAGGAAGTCGGCTTGATACAGGCGGTGTTCGCGCAGCAGCGGCGGTGCGGCGAGGGGCACGCTGCCGGGGCTGTCAGGGATCGGGCTGAAGGCGGAATAGTACACGCGCTTGAGGCCGTAGCCTTGGTACAGCGATTCGGCATTGCGCAGCAAGGTGCTGTCGTCGGTGCTGTCGGCGCCGACGATGACCTGGGTGCTCTGCCCGGCCGGGGTAAAGCGCGGCGCCCTGGGCTCGTTGGCCACAGCCTGTTGGCCCTGATGAATCACGCCCATGGCCTGGCGAATGGTGCGCCCTTGCTTTTCCGGCGCCAGGCGCTTGAGGCTGGCGTCGGTGGGCAGTTCGATGTTGACGCTGAGGCGGTCGGCCAGGCGCCCGGCCTCTTCGATCAGCAGCGGGTCGGCATCGGGGATGGCCTTGAGGTGGATGTAGCCGCGGAAGCTGTGTTCTTCGCGCAACAGCCGGGCCACACGGATCAGCTGCTCCATGGTGTAGTCCGCCGAGCGGATGATGCCGGAGCTGAGGAACAGGCCGCTGATGCAGTTGCGCCGGTAGAAGTCCAGGGTCAGGCGTACCACTTCCTCGGGGCTGAAGCGCGCGCGTGGCACGTTGCTGGAGCGGCGGTTGACGCAGTACTGGCAGTCATACAGGCAGAAGTTGGTCAGCAGTACCTTGAGCAGTGATACGCAGCGGCCGTCGGGCGTGTAGCTATGACAGATACCCATGCCGTTGGTAGCGCCCAGGCCGTCACCGCCGCGCGAGTTACGCTTCGGCGCGCCGCTGCTGGCGCAGGACGCGTCGTACTTGGCGGCGTCGGCCAGGATGCCGAGTTTGGCGATGAGTTGCATGGCGCTGTCTCGCTATACTGAATATTCATACAGTATTTTGAGATTTGATGGATTGCAAGTGGTTTGCGCCAGTCATACACGACCCTGCGTCGATGAAGCCGGCTGACTGCCTGGGGAGTGGCCAGCCGGTATTCACTGCAGTCAAGGTGGCGCATTGTTGCCACGTCCGATGCCGTAGTAGGTCAGGCCTGCCGAGGCCATGTGCTCGGGTTCGTACAGGTTTCGGCCATCGAACACCACACGGTCGGCCAGCTGCTGCGGCACTTCGTCCAGGTTGAGCACACGGTAGTCCTGCCATTCGGTGACGATCACCAGAGCATCGGCGCCCTGCAATGCATCGTCCTTGCAGGGCACCAGTTGCAGGTCGGCACGCGGGCCGTAGAGGCGCCGGATTTCTTCCATGGCCTGAGGGTCGTGGGCCTGGACCCGCGCACCCGCGGCCCACAACGCTTCCAGCAGGACCCGGCTGGAGGCTTCGCGGATATCATCGGTATTGGGCTTGAACGACAACCCCCACAGGGCAAACACCTTGCCCCGCAGGCCGCCAGGGTAGTGGCGCTTGATCTTGCTGAACAGCCGGCCCTTCTGCTGCTCGTTGACCGACTCTACTGCGCGCAACAACTGCGTTTCGCAGCCTTCTGCCTCGGCACTGTGGCGTAGGGCTTGCAAGTCTTTGGGGAAGCACGAGCCGCCAAAACCGCAGCCAGCGTAGATGAAGTCGTAACCGATACGCGGGTCCGAGCCGATGCCACGGCGCACCATTTCGATATCGGCCCCCAGGTGCTCGGCCAGGTTGGCGATTTCGTTGATGAAGGAAATCTTGGTGGCCAGCATGCAATTGGCCGCGTACTTGGTCAGCTCGGCACTGCGCGCGTCCATGACCATAAACTTTTCGCGGTTGCGGTTGAACGGCAGGTAAAGCTCGCGTAGCAATTCCACTTCGGCCGCTTCTGCGCCGCCGATGATGATGCGCTGGGGGCGCAAGCAGTCATCCACCGCAGAGCCTTCCTTGAGAAACTCTGGGTTGCTGATCACCTGGAAGCGGCTGGTATCGGCTACGGCCTGGGCGATGCGTGCCTTGATGCGGTGTACCGTACCCACCGGCACGGTGGACTTGTTGACGATTACTTTGGGTCCGTCAGCATGTTCGAGGATGCTGTCGACCACGGCGAAAACGTGCTTCAGGTCGGCGCTGCCGTCGGTTTGCGGCGGAGTACCGACGGCAATGAACTGCAACCGGGCATAGTTGGAAGCCGCTGCGGCATCGGTGGTGAAGCGCAGTCGACCGCAGGCGAGGTTCTTCTCCAGGAGCGGCGCAAGGCCGGGCTCGAAGATCGGGCAATGGCCTTCATTCAGGCTGGCAACCCGATCGGCATCGACATCCATGCACAGCACCGAATGCCCCACCTGGGCCAGGCACACCGCCTGGGTCAGGCCGACATAGCCGGTTCCGAAAACCGTGACCTTCATTTGACAGCTCCTTGATAGGCAAGCTGAAAAAAAATGTCACATCGATGTTTAGGAATTGTGACCTGAAGGATGTGCTCTTGCGCCATATGGCCGTTATTCCACGTCGCCCAGGCAGAGCATCTAAACTTACTGACAGCTCGCGCTAGCGTGTTGTACCGCGAGCGGAAACCCTTGAACCGACCACCGCCTCCCCGGAGCAGACATCCCTCGTGGGCGATGGCCTTCTTGCAGAGGAGGGCACGTCATGGACGAGGCAAGGCTTCACGATTTCATGGGTAAGCTGGTGGGCGACATGGGCGCAGCGGCGACGCTGGCCAATGTCATTCTCGGCGATGAACTGGGGCTGTACCGGGCCATGGCCGACAGCCAGGCGGTCACCCCGGAGCAACTGGCGGAAAAGACTGGCTGCCACCCGCGGCTGGTGCGCGAATGGTTGAATGCCCAGGCGGCATCGGGCTACATGATCCATGACAAGGGCCGTTTCGTGTTGCCTGAAGAGCAGGCCATGGCCCTGGCGCTGGAGGACTCCCCGGCCTATATGGCCGGCGGCGCGGCAGTGGTGGCTGCACTGTTCCATGACAAGGACAAGCTGGTAGCCGCCATGCGCGGCGATGGCGGGTTGGCCTGGGGCGATCACCACCCGTGCATGTTCAGTGGTACCGAGCGGTTTTTCCGGCCGGGGTATCGCACCTTTCTGGTCGCGGATTGGCTGCCGGCGCTGGAGGGTGTGGTGGCCAAGCTGCAGGCGGGCGCCAAGGTGGCGGACGTGGGCTGCGGTCATGGCGCCTCGACACTGGTAATGGCGCAGGCGTTTCCGGCGTCGACCTTCGTGGGGTACGACTATCATGAGCCTTCGATCGCAACCGCCAACGAGCGTGCACGTGAAGCGGATTTGGAGGCGAGGGTGAGCTTCCAGCAGGCCAGCGCCAAGGAGTACCCGGGGCATGACCATGACCTGGTGTGCTTCTTCGATTGCCTTCACGACATGGGTGACCCGGTCGGGGCAGCCCGGCATGCCTACCGTGCTTTGAAGGCGGATGGCACGGTCATGCTGGTGGAACCGTATGCCGAGGACACGCTGGAGGGTAACCTGACACCGGTCGGGCGCTTGTTCTATGCAGCGTCGACGTTTATCTGCACGCCCAATTCGTTGTCGCAGGAAGTGGGGCTGGGGTTGGGGGCGCAGGCCGGGGAGGCGCGATTGCGGGCGGTGTTCGAGGAGGCAGGGTTCAGCAGGTTCCGGCGGGCGACGCAGACGCCGTTCAACCTGATTCTGGAGGCCCGCAAGTAGAGGGTGATCTTGCGCCGGCCTCTTCGCGGGCTTGCCCGCTCCCACAGGTTACGTGCTTGTTTTCAGGCCTGTGGCGATCCTGGACCTGGAAAGCAGAAGGGGTGCTGCATGGCACCCCTTCTGTTTGTTGCTTAGGCTTCAGCGTCCCAAGGACGATCGCCTTTTTCATCTTTGACGCGGGTCGGCAGGCCCATCACGTCCAGCGCCTTGAGGAACGGCTCGGCTGGCAGCTCCTCGACGTTGACCATGCGCTTGGCATCCCACTCGCCACGAGCGACCAGCAGGGCGGCAGCCACTGGCGGTACGCCGGCGGTGTAGGAAATGCCCTGGCTGTCGGTCTCGGCGTAGGCTTCTTCGTGGTCAGCCACGTTGTAGATGAACACTTCGCGCGGCTGGCCATCCTTGGTGCCTTTGACCAGGTCACCGATGCAGGTCTTGCCGGTGTAGCCAGGGGCCAGCGAGGCCGGGTCTGGCAGTACGGCCTTGACCACTTTCAGCGGTACCACTTCCAGGCCTTCGGCGGTTTTCACCGGTTGCTCACTGAGCAGGCCCAGGTTTTTCAGAACAGTGAACACGTTGATGTAGTGCTCACCGAAGCTCATCCAGAAGCGCACGTTCGGCACGTTGAGGTTTTTCGAAATCGAGTGAACTTCATCGTGGCCGGTCAGGTACAGGTTTTGCGAACCTACCACTGGCAGGTCGTCGGTACGCTTGACCTCGAACATGGTGTTGCTGGTCCACTGGCTGTTCTGCCAGCTCCACACCTGCCCGGTGAACTCGCGGAAGTTGATTTCCGGGTCGAAGTTGGTGGCAAAGTACTTGCCATGCGAACCGGCATTGACGTCGAGAATATCGATCGATTCAATGCTGTCGAAATATTGCTGCTGCGCCAGCTTGGCGTAGCTGTTCACCACACCCGGGTCGAAACCGACGCCGAGAATGGCGGTAATGTTCTTTGCCTGGCACTCTTCGAGGTGTTTCCACTCGTAGTTGCCGTACCACGGCGGGGTCTCGCAGATCTTGCCCGGCTCTTCGTGGATGGCGGTGTCCAGATAGGCGACACCCGTATCGATGCAGGCACGCAGCACCGACATGTTGAGGAAGGCGGAACCTACGTTGATCACGATCTGCGATTCGGTTTCGCGGATCAGCGCCTTGGTTGCCTCGACATCGAGGGCATTGAGCGAGAAGGCCTGGATGTCGGCGGGCACCTTGAGGCTACCCTTGGCCTTGACGCTGTCGATGATGGCCTGGCATTTGGAGATGTTCCGTGACGCGATAGCGATACGACCCAGTTCGTCGTTATGCTGCGCGCACTTGTGGGCCACCACCTTGGCGACACCTCCTGCACCAATGATAAGAACGTTCTTCTTCAATTTACCTTTTGCTCCTTACTTGAAAGCCGGTCTTACGACAGGCTGGAAACGTAGTCTTCGAAACCGAACTCGCGGACGACTTCGACGCTGCCGTCGAGCTGCTTGACCACGATGGAAGGCATCTTCAGCCCGTTGAACCAGTTTTTCTTGACCATGGTGTAACCTGCCGTGTCGATGAACGACAGGCGATCGCCAATGGCCAGCGGACGGTCGAATTGATACTCGCCGAAGATGTCACCGGCCAGGCATGACTTGCCGCAGACCATGTAGGTATGCTCGCCGTCATTGGGGGCCATCTTGGCGTTGAGGCGGTAGATCAGCAGGTCGAGCAGGTGCGCTTCGATCGAGCTGTCGACCACGGCCAGGTGCTTGCCATTGTACAGGGTGTCGAGCACGGTCACTTCCAGCGAGGCGCTGTTGGTGATGGCGGCTTCGCCAGGCTCCAGATAAACCTGCACGCCGTATTTTTCCGAGAACGCCTTCAGGCGCGCGCAGAAGGCGTCTACTGCATAGTCTTCACCGGTGAAGTGAATGCCGCCACCCAGGCTGACCCACTCGACCTTGTGCAGCAGGTGGCCGAAACGCTCTTCGATGTGCGTGAGCATCTTGTCGAACAGGCCGAAGTCACCGTTCTCGCAGTTGTTGTGGAACATGAAGCCGGAGATCTGTTCGATCACCTGCTCGATCTTGGCCGGGTCCCATTCGCCCAGGCGGCTGAACGGGCGGGCCGGGTCGGCCAGCAGGTAGTCGGAGCTGCTGACCTGCGGGTTGACGCGCAGACCACGCACCTTGCCTTCGGACTGTTCGGCAAAGCGCTGCAGCTGGCCGATCGAGTTGAAGATGATCTTGTCGCAGTTCTCAAGCATCTCCTCGACCTCGTCGTCGGCCCAGGCCACGCTATAGGCATGGGTTTCGCCGGCGAACTTCTGGCGGCCGAGCTTGAGCTCGAACAGGGAGGACGAGGTAGTACCGTCCATGTACTGCTGCATCAGGTCGAACACCGACCAGGTGGCGAAGCACTTGAGGGCGAGCAGCGCCTTGGCACCGGAGTGTTCGCGCACGTAGGCGATCTTCTCCATGTTGCTGAGCAGCTTGGTTTTATCGATGAGGTAATACGGCGTCTTGATCATTTAAAGGCCCCCGGCCAGGCCGGCCAAAAAAAGGACACGCATTGTGCCTTCACTTGCCGCAGACCGAAAGGGCGGGATACGCATTTCGTCAGGGTTGACGCGATTGCGAGGGCTTTTCGGTTGCGGCGAGGCTAGTAGATCAGGTGTATGTGACTATCGTAATCACCCCCGACAGATGGCAGCTTCAATCTGCCTGCTGCAGCCACGCCTTGATCTGCTCCAGTGTTGCGGTAGCCCCGCCACAGACCACCACCAGTACATTGCGCAAGGCGCCCAGTGCCTTGGCATCATAGGCCACTGCCAACGCCGCCCCGCACGCGGGCTCGACCAGCACACGGTGGTCCAGCAGGAACCGCTCACAGGCCTCCAGCGCTGCGCGATCGCTGACCAGGTGGCTGTGCACCGGATGCTGCTGCACGCACATCAGCGCCTGATCAGCCACACGCTTGGCCCCCAGCGACGTCGCCACCGAGGCGATACGCTCCAGCTCCACCGAATGGCCGGCCTGCATGGCCGCATGCAGCGACGCCGCGCCCTCGGTTTCTACCGCCAGCACCGGCACATCGCCCCAGCCATTGCGCTTCAGCCCCTCGACCACGCCACTGAGCAAGCCGCCCCCACCGACTGACAGCACCACCGCGTCCGGCTTCAGGCCGGCCTCGGCCACTTCATCCACCAGGCTGGCATGCCCGGCCCACAGCAGTGGGTCGTCGAACGGGTGGATGAAGGCATCGTTCGGGCCTACCAGTGTCTGTGCCAAGGCGTTGGCCTCTTGCCAGGAACTGCCGTGCACCACCACCTTGGCGTTTTCCAGGTGCAGCAGTTCCTTGGCCCGTTCGGTGGTGGTTTCGGGTACCACCACGGTCACCGGCACCCCCAGCTTGCGTCCGGCGTAGGCGACTGCCAAACCGGCATTGCCACCTGACGAAGACACAAAGTGCCGGGCGCCGCGCGCCTGGTGTACCTCGCAGGCGTGGCCGACACCGCGCAGTTTGAACGAACCGCAGGGTTGCAGGGCATCGAGCTTGAGCCAGATATTTCGACCGGCCGCCAACGACAGCGGGCGCGATTCGATCAGGGGGGTATGAATGTGCAAGGTCATTGGCTGGCTCCGCGTAGTTGCTCGAGGTAGTTGTAAATGGTGTAGCGCGTCACGCCGAGGGCGCTGGCAGCCTTCTCGACGCCGCCCTTGACGATGAACAGGCCGCGTTCCTGCATGACGCGCACGGCCTCGACCTTGGCCTGTTTGTTCATCCGCCCCTGGCCGCTGCGCTGCAGGGCGGCCTGGATGATCTCGCTCATCAGCAGCTCCATGTCGGCAGGTTCGTTGACCGCCGGTATGGCCCCCAGCGGCTGCAACTGCTGGAGAAAACTCATGGCAGCATCGAGGCCGGTGACGTCGGTGTTGACGCACAGGCTGGCGAACGGGTGGCCGCTGCTGTCACGGAAGATTGCCGTGGCACTTCGTAGCGTGCGGCCCTTGAGCGTAGTGGGGTAATCGGGCAGCACCACCGGCTCACAGCCGTGCTGGTCGGCCGAGGCCTGCATCAGTGCCTTGAAACCCTGGTCCTGCTCCGGTGCGGCGAGGATCGGGCTGCCTACGCTGCGGCCGGAAAGATGACCATTGACGATCGCCACCACCGAATGCTCGGGGTGGTCAAGGTCGTGCAGGAGAATTTCCATGTTGCGCGCGGCAACGCTGCCCAGGGCCTGGATGGCGGCCTTGAGCACGGTGAGGGTGAGTCGGCGTTCTTCGCTGGAGGTGATAGGCATGGCAGATCGCAAAAATAAACTATTTGTGTATTTTTACACATGTAGTTGAAATTCGCGATCTGCTTTAACGGGCCCTGTAAGACTCAGCCGAGCGCCGGTGTGCGCGGCGGAATCATCCGGCGCGAGCCGGTCGCCTCGAAGGCAGCAGCAAAACTCAGCAGCGCGTTGTCGCTATAGGCCTTCCCGGCAAAGGTCAGCCCTACCGGCATACCGATATCGGCCATCACGCCCATCGGCACGGTGACGGTCGGCACGCCCAGGTGACGGATTGCCAGGTTGCCGTTGGCTACCCAGATACCGTTGCTCCAGGCAATGTCCGCCGATACCGGGTTGATATCGGCATCGGCCGGGCCAACGTCGGCTACGGTGGGGAACAGCACCGCGTCCAGGCCCAGCTTGTCCATCCAGTCTTCCAGGTCCAGCTTGCGGGTCTGCTCCAGGCCGCGCAGGCCGTCGGGCAAGGTCTCGATCTGGTCCCAGGTCTTCAGGCCACGTTTGGCCATGTTGACGTACTCGTCCATGCCGGCAGCCAGGTCGTCTTCACGGTTGGGCAAGGTACCCGGGTCGTGGGGGAAGATCTTCAGGCCGTCGACATCGGCCAGGCGGTTAAGCTTGGGGTCATCGTTGGCGCGCAGGAAATCGTCAAAGGCCCAGCCCGACAGTTCCCACAGTTCGTCATGCAGGAACGCTTTGCTGACGATGCCGCGGTTGTACACGGTCGGCGCGCCTGGGCGGTCGCCTTCGCAGTTGGACACCAGCGGGAAGTCCACTTCCAGTACTTCTGCACCCGCCGCTTCCAGGGCCTGGCGTGCTTGTTGCCACAGGTCGATCACCGTGGCGCGAGTGTTGATGCGTTGGCCGGTCGGCCCGCCGATGCCTGGCTTCTCGGCGGTGCCCGCCTCGGGGTCGGCATTTATATACATGCGTGGTACGCCAAAGCGCTTGCCCTTGAGCGCGCTGGCATCCACTGCCAGTTCAAGGTACGAAGCCGGACGTATGGTCGAAGCAGCCGGGATCGGCACCCATGGTTGCAGGCGCCACAGGTCGCCGCGCTTGTCGGCGTCATCGGCTACCACCACGTCGAGGATTTCCAGCAGGTCGGCCATGGTGCGGGCATAGGGCACCACCACGTCCATGGTCGGCGTCAGCGGCCAGTTGCCACGCACCGAAATCACCCCGCGCGACGGGGTGTAGGCGCACAGGCCGTTGTTGGATGCCGGGCCACGGCCGCTGGACCAGGTTTCTTCGGCCAGGCCGAAGGCACTGAAGCTGGCGGCGGTAGCGGTACCGGCACCGTTGGACGAGCCCGAGGCGAAGGGCGCGGTCAGGTAGTTGGCGTTGTACGGGCTTTCGGCGCGGCCATAGACGCCGCGCTGCATGCCACCGTTAGCCATGGGCGGCATGTTGGTCTTGCCCAGGCACACTGCTCCGGCGGCGCGCAGGCGCTCGATGGTGAAGGCGTCGCGCTGGGCGACCAGGTCCTTGAAGGCAGGGCTGCCGGAGGCGGCAGTCAAACCTTTGACCAGGTAGCTGTCCTTGGCGGTGTAGGGGATGCCGTCCAGCGGGCTAAGCACCTGGCCCTTGGCACGGCGGGCGTCGGAGGCCTCGGCTTCTTTCAGCGCCTCCGGGTTGCGTACCACTACGGCGTTAAGGGCAGTGGCGGTGTCGGCGCCATCGTAGGCGTCGATACGTGCCAGGTAGGCCTTGACCAGCTCGACCGCCGTCGTGCGGCCCGACTCGAGCGCGTCGCGCAGCTCGGCAATGGAAACCTCGGTTACCTCGATCATGCGTTCACCAAAAAATGTGCAAGTGGGGGGCTGATGCGAGGAGTGTACAAGAAGGGCTTGGCGGACGCAGGTTTGCGCGGGGGCAAATGGTTTTATGCAGGGGGGCATTGTCGGGGGGCATTTACAGGCATTACGCGGCCCTTTGTTGGGGCGACCTTTTGTTGCCAAAGGGCCGCTCCCACATGGTCTGCGTCAACCTGCCAGGTCTGCGGCGCTATGGCGCTCCGGCACCTGGCTGTCTTCATCTCCCCAGGTACGGTTCACCCGTGTACCGCGCTGCACCGCAGGGCGCAGGGCAATTTCCTCGGCCCAGCGCTGTACGTTCGGGTACTCGTCAACCGCCAGGAACTGCGCGGCGTCATACAGGTTGCCGCGTACCAGCTGGCCATACCAAGGCCACACGGCAATATCGGCAATACTGTATTCCTCGCCGCCCAGATAACGGCTTTCGGCCAAGCGACGATCAAGTACGTCCAGCTGACGTTTGGCCTCCATGGTGAAGCGGTTGATGGCGTACTCGAACTTTTCCGGTGCATACACGTAGAAGTGGCCAAAGCCACCGCCCAGGTAAGGCGCCGCACCCATCTGCCAGAACAACCAGTTCAGGCTTTCGGTGCGCGCAGCCGGCGATTCTGGCAGCAAAGCACCGAACTTTTCTGCCAGGTACAGCAGGATCGAACCTGATTCGAACACCCGCACCGGCGGCTCCACGCTACGGTCGAGCAGGGCAGGAATCTTCGAGTTGGGGTTGACCTGGACGAAGCCACTGGAAAACTGATCACCCTCGCCGATGCGGATCAGCCAGGCATCGTATTCGGCACCGGCGTGGCCCAGGGCAAGCAGCTCTTCAAGGGCAATGGTGACCTTGACGCCATTGGGCGTGGCCAGGGAATACAGCTGCAGCGGGTGCTCGCCCAGCGGCAGGTCCTTGTCGTGAGTCGGGCCGGCTACCGGGCGGTTGATGCTGGCGAACTGGCCGCCGGAGGCTGCGTCGTTGCGCCAGACTTTGGGTGGCACGTAGGCAGGCTTGCTCATGCATGAATCTCCTTCAATGGCGCGAAAACGGTCACGTAAACACGTGGACCTGCATCTATGCCACGGGTTCGACACAATGCGCAAATGCACAGGGTGCAGAACCGGCTCAATGTTCAGCTGTGACGAGCGCGCCGCGCCAGCAGCAACGTTAGGCCGACCCCGACCAAGGCGAGCAGGGCAGCCACGCAGAAGATCGAGGCATACCCCAGGTGTACAGCGACGGCCCCCATCACCGGGCCGGCAATGGCCAAGGCCATGTCGAAGAACACTGCATAGGCGCCCAGCCCTGCGCCGCGGCTGCTGCTGGGGACTTGCCTGATCGCCTCCACGCCCAATGCCGGGTACACCAGCGACAGCCCGAAACCGGTCAGCCCGGCGCCAACCAGCGCCCAGGGCGGCGAGGGCGCCAGCCACAGAAGGCTCAGGCCGAGCACTTCGGTGGCCATGCAGGCGACCGCCACGTTGTAGCCGCCAAAGCGGTTGACCGCGTTGACGAACAGCAGCCGCGAGATGATGAAGCACACGCCAAATGCACTCAGGCACCAGGCCGCGCCGGCCCAGCCGCGCTCGAGGTAATACAAGGTGACGAAGGTGGTCAGGGTGCCGTAACCGATCGAGGCCAGGGTCAAACCCAGGCCGCACGGGGCAACCCGGCCGAACGCCGACCAGAAGGGCAGGCGCTCGCCGCGTACCACGACCACGTCGGGGCGCTTGCGAAGCACCAGCAGGGCAAGGGTCGCCAGCACCAGCAAAGCCGGCCCCAGCACACTGAAGTCCAGCCCGTCCACGGCCAGGACGCCCATTGGCGCTCCGATGGCGATCGCGCCATAGGAGGCGATACCGTTCCACGAGATCACCCTGGCAGTGTGCTCGGGGCCGACCTGGCTGATGCCCCAGCTCAAGGTGGCCACGCCGATCAGCCCTTGGGCGACGCCCAGCAGCAAACGTCCACCGAGCAGCAGTGCCAGGCTCAGCAGCGGTAAGGTGAGGGTCCAGGCTGACAGCAACGTCAACACCCCACAACCGGCAATCCCAAGCAGGCCAAAGCGGATGGCCTGTTTCCCTCCCAAGGTGTCCGCCACCCTCCCTGCAAACGGGCGGCTCAGCAGCGTGGCCAGGTACTGCAGGCCAATCGTTACACCGGCGATTACTGCGCCAAAGCCGAGTTGGTCGTGCACATAGCCGGGCAGTACCGCAATCGGCAGGCCGATGCAGAGGAAGGCAATGAAGGTATAGAAAACGATCGACAGGATCTGCAGGGTGATGTGCAGCGTGTTGCTGGCGGGGGCAGGTTGTTGCGCGGTCATGGGCTCTTTCGCGGGCGGGCGGTTGGGCGTGAACCCATCATGGCCGTTGCGCGAAGGAAAAGAAAGCAGGCTAACGAATTATTCGTCGGGTCGTGGCAGTCGGTGGGAGGGGGCTTCGCGGGCGAGCCCGCGAAGAAGCCTGGCCACACAAGGTGGCCAAACCTTGGCCTTCAATCAGACCAGCACACCCTGGCTACGCAGGTAGTCATCGTAGGTACCGCTGAAGTCCACCACACCATCGGCCGACAGCTCGATGATGCGCGTGGCCAGCGACGACACGAACTCGCGGTCGTGGCTGACGAACAGCAGGGTACCCGGGTAGTTTTCCAGCGCCAGGTTCAGCGCTTCGATCGATTCCATGTCCAGGTGGTTGGTCGGCTCGTCCATCACCAGCACGTTCGGCTTCTGCAGGATCAGCTTGCCGAACAGCATGCGACCTTGCTCACCACCGGAAATTACCTTCACCGACTTGAGGATCTCGTCGTTGGAGAACAGCATGCGCCCCAGGGTGCCGCGGATCACCTGCTCGCCAGAGGTCCACTGGCCCATCCAGTCGAACAGGCTCATGTCGTCTTCGAAGTCGTGGGCGTGGTCCTGGGCGTAGTAGCCCACTTCGGCGCTGTCGGTCCACTTTACCGAGCCGGCATCCGGGGTCATCTCGCCGACCAGGGTGCGCAGCAGGGTGGTCTTGCCAATACCGTTGGGGCCGATGATCGCAACGCGCTCGCCCGCTTCGACGGTGATGTCGAAGTTCTTGAACAGCACCTTGTCGTCGAAGGCTTTGGCCATTTTCTCGACGACTACGGCCTGGCGGTGCAGTTTTTTCGTCTGTTCGAAGCGAATGAACGGGCTGACGCGGCTGGACGGCTTGACCTCGGCCAGCTGGATCTTGTCGATCTGCTTGGCACGTGAAGTGGCCTGCTTGGCTTTGGAGGCGTTGGCCGAGAAGCGGCTGACGAAGGTTTGCAGCTCGGCGATCTGGGCTTTCTTCTTGGCGTTGTCCGACAGCAGCTGCTCACGCGACTGGGTGGCTGCGGTCATGTACTCGTCATAGTTGCCCGGGAACAGGCGCAGCTCACCGTAATCCAGGTCAGCCATGTGGGTGCAGACGCTGTTGAGGAAGTGCCGGTCGTGGGAAATGATGATCATGGTGCTGTTACGCGCCGTGAGGATCGTTTCCAGCCAGCGGATGGTGTTGATGTCCAGGTGGTTGGTCGGTTCGTCGAGCAGCAGCACGTCCGGGTCCGAGAACAGCGCCTGGGCCAGCAGGACACGCAGCTTCCAGCCCGGTGCCACTTCGCTCATCGGGCCGAAGTGCTGGTCCAGCGGAATACCCAGGCCCAGCAGCAGTTCACCGGCACGGGACTCGGCGGTGTAGCCGTCCATTTCGGCGAATTCGGTTTCCAGCTCGGCGACGGCCATGCCGTCTTCTTCGGTCATTTCCGGCAGCGAGTAGATACGGTCACGCTCGGCTTTGACTTTCCACAGCTGCCCGTGGCCCATGATCACCGTGTCGATCACGGTGAATTCCTCGTAGGCGAACTGGTCCTGGCGCAGCTTGCCCAGGCGGGTATTCGGCTCGAGCATGACCTGGCCCGCGGACGGCTCCAGATCGCCGCCGAGGATTTTCATGAAGGTCGACTTGCCGCAACCATTGGCGCCGATCAGGCCGTAGCGGTTGCCATTGTTGAATTTGACGGAAACGTTTTCGAACAGCGGCTTGGAGCCGAACTGCATGGTGATGTTAGCGGTGGAGATCAAGGAGCTTACCTATCAATAACTTACGTGGCTTCTTCGCAGCTACGGACCAATTTCGGACCAATTTGAAGCTTTTCCAGCTCCTGCCAGTCGTTGGACGAGTTAATCCAGCGCGCATAAGTCGATAAGAGCATCTGCACGCTATGCCCGAGCTGTTGGGCGATAAATGCGGGGTTGAGACCAGACATTGAGCATATTGTCGCATAGGTGTGGCGGCAGTTATACGGGGGCGGTACCTGATGCCCAAACCTTTCAGGATTGGCCGCCACTGGTGGTGCAGGTCCGACGTCTGCTTGACGTGCTCCCCATTCTTACCGGGCGGCAAGACGAACGGCGATTCCCGTGCAGCGCGGTAGTGCGCCTCTGCGTGAACGTGCGGATCGCCGATCCCGTAGAACTGGACACCCAGCGCCAAACGACCGCGCGTGTGATTTCGTTTACCGACCGCCCCTTTAACAGGGGTGGAGGCAGCTCGCGCACAGCACAGTACGGTGCTTTAGTCGTCGTAGTGGTAGCGGCATTGCAGAACGGTGAGCATACCGGCCTCGAAGAAGTAGACCAGACGGTGCTCACGGGTGATGCGGCGGGACCACAAGCCAGATAAATCGCCTTTCAGCGGCTCAGGCTTGCCAATACCTGTGAAGGGGGTGCGCAGACACACGTCAATCAGGCGGTTGACGTTGCCAAGTATGGTGAGGTCAGCACTCTGCCAGTGACAGTAATCCTCCCAGCCCTCTTTGGTGAACTTCACGCTTACCTTGTCGCGGGCTTCATCCTTGTTCCGCTGCTTCTGGTTCTTGCTCATTGAGGTCCAGTTCCTTCGTCAAGGCCTGGCCGTCCCGGAGCTGAGCGATGGATGAGCGCAAGCGCGAAGCGTTTTTTGACGATCCCAACAGGTGAATGGTCTCGTTCATCCCGTTGTAGTCCTCCAGGGACATCATCACTACGGGTTCGCCACGCTGTCGCGTGATTACGGCGGGCTCATGGTCCCGGCAAACATCATCCATTGTCTGCTTCAGTTCGGCGCGAGCCTGGCTAAACGTCAGTACGTGCATTTGTCCATCCTCCGGGCTCTGCCCGGGTAAGGGTTGCTCTTTGGACCGCCACAGGCGACGCCCAAAGTTCTAAGAAAGTGAAGCCAGTCGGCCCGCACAGCGGCTCCGTAGTGACTCACAGTGTTCTCTCATCTGGATCAGAATCGTCATTCCAGTAGCCACGGGCCACAGGTGTCCAGATGGATCCAGCCGTCGCTGGCAACCGCAGCCATTGTACCTAACGTTGTACAAGGCAGTAAACCGGTAGAAGCAACAGGAGCTTTTAAGATGATCTGCAATGGGTGGGGAAAGGAACACGCCAGCGATGACATTGAGCTTGTTTTCCTACGCCCAGACCCGGTAGCAGCCCTTCCTACTGACATCAGGGCTGCTGAAGTTCAAGAGAGTCCTCTGAATCACCGTTTGCCGTAACCCTTGCCAACGCCATACCGACTTTTGGTTACACCAACGGCCTTCATGCTCAATAGCGGCTGACAGGGCCGACTACTCAGGCCCCAGGTAGCCCTGACCCTAGGCGATCATGCACTGGTGGTTGAGCAGGCCTTCGGAATCTCGATTCACAGAGCACATGAGTACAGCGCCCTAGCAAGCCACGGCGTTTACAGCAGTCCTCACTGAGCGACCACAATGGGTCGGTTAGCGACAGTTGTATGGGGGCGACGCCTGATCCCCAAACCAATCAGCACAGGCACCCACTGTTTATGGAGATCGGAGGTCTGTTTCAGGTACTCCGCATTCCTCGACGGCGGGGGCGGGAACGGTGTTTCGATCACTGCTCCCTTTCCCTCTCTGCGGCGATTCGCGTGCAGGACGAGGAGTGGGGCCTACACAGGCGCTACATGAAATTGGAGGCTTTCGAGGCGGTCAGGGATAATCCTCAAGCCAAGCTTTCGGCCGTAATCCCCCAAACGGCGAACTCAGTGGCCAGCGCCATGATGAGTTACACCACTTGAGGAGTGATCCACTGCCGACTTGTGGCGGACGCCCAGAGCATGAGTGCGCTTGCAGTTGACTGCGTCGCCCATTGCCGTAGAATCGCGCGCCCAAAATTCAGCAGGCATGGCGAGAGGGAGCTTGAATGCAGCGGGTGATGATCATTGGTCAGCCAGGGGCTGGGAAAAGTACCCTGGCGCGCAAGCTCGGTGAACGTACAGGCTTGCCGGTCGTGCATATCGACACGATTCATTGGCAGCCAGGGTGGGTCGAGCGGAGCCGGGACGAGAAGACGCGTCTTTGTCATGAGGTCGAGGCCCGTGAGCGCTGGATCTTCGAAGGCGGGCATTCGACCACATGGAACAACCGGCTGGCCCGCGCTGACATGTTGATATGGATTGATCGCTCGGCTCCGCTTCGATTCTGGCGCGTGCTCCTCAGAACGGTGTTGAACCGCGGTCGATCCCGGCCTGACTTGCCGGACAACTGTCCGGAGTTGCTGGCCAACCTGCCGGAGTTTTTCAGGTTCATGTGGCGGACGAAAACCTCGTCTCGGGAGGCGATAAAGCGATTCGTGGCGACGGCCCCGTCGGGCTGTCGCGTGGTCTGCCTACGAACCAATCGGGATACCGATGTTTTTCTCGCGAGTATGGGCACGCAGCCTGATCAGGTTGTGCAAGGTCATTAGATGCCAGATCGCGCTTGAGTGGCGGCAGGCGCCTGCCGTGTAGGCGCATCAGGACATTTTCACTTGCCCAAGGAGGCCCCCATGGCGCTGACCAGCAAGATCACGGCTTACGATTCCGCATGGCCGCAACGGTATGAGGCGGTCAAAGTGCTGCTCGCCTCGGTATTCGGCGATGAGCTTCTCGCCATTCACCATGTAGGCAGCACGGCTGTACCGCAACTTGCAGCCAAGCCTGAGATCGATGTGCTGGTCGAGGTTTCAGAGCATCGCAATGAGGCAGCGCGAGACGAGGTGTTGCTGACGCTGGGTTATGTGCGCGGCAGTGACCTGTCGGAAGGGCACCACTTTTACCGCCGCAATGTTGGCGGGCTGCGGACCCACAAGATTCACATTTGCAGCCGTGGTCACCACTCAGTCATCCAGATGCTGACGTTCAGAGATCTGCTCAGGAACGACGCCTCCCTTCGGAAGCGATATCAAGACCTCAAGATTGAACTGGAAGCCACCAATATCGGCGGTATGGCTGAGTATCTGGAGAAAAAGGGGCCGTTCATTGTTGCGGCGTTGCTTGAGGTCGCTAATAGACGAGGGTGATGGTGCGCTCTGGGTCGGTAGCGGCCCAAATCCGCACTAGAGATCGTCAATGTCGGTGAGTTTTAATCTGAAGCCCTTCATCCTTATGTGGCGCTCGAAAGTAGCTAGTGATCAGATCGAACTCCGCGTCAGTCGCCGCGAACTCATGCTCACCACGGTGGTTGCGAAGATGCAACCTGTCTCGACAGGTGTCATCGTCCACCTCGATGTAGTGGACGCAATGTGAAACCTCGGCTGCGTCAGCCAGGTTGCGCAGCCATAGTCGATCTTGAGGAGTATTTGCAGGAAAATCCAAAACGACAGTCACTCCAGCCCGAAGGATATCGATGACGAGCGGGCCCAGCACCTGCCGAACCTGGTGCGCAAGACGCACATAGTCGTTTACTGACTTGATCTGTTCAGGGTATAGCCGTGAGAGCCAATGATCCTCACTCAGCAGAACCGTCGATCCTTCAACTGCCAAGCTTTTGGCTAGCGTTGACTTACCGGATGCAATTTTTCCTGAGATGAGATGCAGCACTGGTTTGGGCATAGAGACGTCTCCTTGTCGAACCCCGATGATGCTCATTGAAAAGCACCGAAGCAATCACCGAGCATTCAAAGGTTCGCTATGGGTCGGTTAGCGCCTCTGGATTGGGTTGACCATCCTTGTCCTACCTCACATGGAGGACAAGCCATGAACGCCATTACGACCAGCAGCCATCAGCCTTGGAACAAAGGAAAATTGGTCGGGCAGAAAGCTCCTCTACGACTGAAAGATATCTGGGCCATTCGGGTAAGCCTCCAAATCGCGGAGGAAACTCGTGATTTAGCCAAGCTACGAGCCAGCGATCTGACCAAGCTTCGCGTACGCGACGTTGCTCATGGGGAGCACGTGTCATCGCGGGCGATAGTGATGCAGTAGAAAACCCAACGTCCCGTGCAGTTAGAAATTACAGAGCAAACGCGGCTGGCCCTACAGGCCTGGATACATCAAGCCCAACTCCACAGCGAGGATTGTCTTTTCCCAAGCCGGCTACACGCCTCAGTGCATCTCTCCACCCGGCAGTACGCCCGAATCGTCAAAGCGTGGATAAAGTCTATTGGGCTAGATCCTGCTATGTACGGCACCCACACGATGAGACGTACAAAGGCATCGCTGATCTATCGCAGGACAAAGAACCTGAGAGCAGTTCAGCTCCTGCTCGGCCATACAAAGCTTGAAAGCACGGTGCGATACCTGGACATTGAAGTCGATGACGCATTGGAGATGGCAGAGCAGACGGAGGTCTGACAGCGTCCAGCGACGGTCGAGGTATGACCGTCGCGATTCGACCCATAGCTGCCGGTGGCACCAGACGTAGAATGGCTGAAAAGATCAATCAGGGACTGATGGAATGACGCTACGACTAAGACAAGCATGCGTGACCGATCTCCCGGCCATTTACCGAGGCGAGGAGAGCTATATCCGTACTTGGGAGCCTGTGCATGAAGCTTCGTGGCGCCGTGACCTGGAGAGGCATCTCACGCGATGGGTCGATAACTTCGACCATCTGACAGTCGCTGTCATCGACGATGCTTTCGCAGGCAATTCATTGTGGATTCCAGAGGGCGTCTACGCAGAACTCTGTACCCTCCACGTAACGCCAAGCTGTCGTCGCAGTGGCGTTGGAGCGACGCTGCTAGATGCGTATATGTTCGATGCCGCATTTCAGGGGTTTACTCAGTTACGGTTGAGTGTGCGACCTGACAATCCCGCAAGCGTGATGTACCAGAAAGCAGGTTTTTCATGCACTGGTACCGGTGCGAATGGCTATTTAACATTCGAGCGTCGAATTTAAGAGCTTTCTGGCGTGCGGTGGCTTCTGGCCGTTTGCTGCTCTGCAACCAAGGCCGCTTTGAGGCGAAATCCGCCTCTTGTGACTGTCTGGTTCGAAAGCAACCGGTGACCGTGCGTCAAAACGGATCGAGCCACACGTCGATATCGGCTTGCTTGGCCAGCGCAATCAGGTATTCGACACAATCGCGCATCAATGATGCAGCCCACATAATTGGGGCCGCCCGTGCCTGCATGCGTAAAGCTTTTCCGAACCCAGCCAGTCATTGATTGAAATCGGCCAGCGCCTGCATCACTTTGGGCTTGCCGTCCGGCGTGTAGACATACATCAGTTCACTGCCGCTGGCTTCAGCCATTTTCGGTGCCAAGTACTCGAAATCATGGAGGCTGCCGTGATTTAATGAGACTGATTAGCATTAATACCGAAATGGAAGCTTCGGCATGCCCGCTACGCCCCCTATCGAACAGCTCTACGTTGAGCACCACAGCTGGTTGCAAGGCTGGCTGCGCACCCGCCTGAACAACGTGACGGATGCCGCAGATCTTGCCCATGACACGTTCCTGCGCATCTTGCAGCGTCGACAAGCGCCCATCATGCTGGAGCCACGTGCGTACCTGCGCACTATCGCTCGCGGCCTGGTAATCGATCTTTGGCGGCATCGCGACATTGAACAAGCATGGCTGGAAACCATGGCTGGGCTGCCTGAAGCACAGATGCCTTCACCGGAGGTCAGTGCTTTGGCCATCGAGGCGCTGATTAGTATTGACCGTATGTTGGATACGCTCCCTGAACGGATGCGCACCATCTTCCTGATGGCCCAACTCGATGGGCTGCCATGTCCGCGTATCGCCGAACAACTGGGCGTGTCGCTGTCGACCATCGAGCGCGATCTGGCTAAGGCATTGCGCCATTGCTACCAGCTAGCCTTCGAGCCCCAACAATGAATAACTCTGGGTTGCAAAGTCTGCCGGATGAGACGCTCGAACAGGCCATCCAGTGGTCCATCCGGATGGTCTACAATCGGCCCGACCCGGCTACGTGCGAGGCTTTCGAGGTTTGGCTGAGCCGTGACGAATCTCACCAGCTGGCCTGGACCCGTTTGCAGAGCTTAGGTAGCAGCCTCGATGGCATGCCCGCCGGAATGGGGCGCCGGGCGCTTGAAAAACTACCGGAGACCCGGCTTCGACGCAGGCAGATGCTCAACTTGCTGGCGCTGTGCGGCGTATCCGCGACGACAGCGTGGAGTGCCCGCGACGCCGCACCTTGGCAACGACTGGTTGCCGACTACAGTACCCGTGTTGGCGAGCATCGGCGCTGGACTCTGAGCGATGGCAGCGTGCTGGAACTCAACACCGACACGGCGGTACGCCTGCATTTCAACGCAGATGCACGTGTGATCGAGCTGTTGCGTGGAGAGCTTTACCTGACCAGTGGTGCCGATGGCGCCAGCCCCCGTCACCGCCCCCTGCGAGTTATCAACGCCTTCGGTAGCGTCGAAGCGCTCGGCACCCGGTTCGGTGTGCGCCAGTACCCGCACAGTTGCAACCTGGGGGTGAATGAGGGCGCCGTGCAGCTGATACCCCGGAGCGGCAAGGGCGGCATTGCCCAAGCGGGCGAAAGCTGGGCAATGGTGGACAACGGCGTGCAGCGCCTACCCGCCAGAGCACAGGAACCAGCCTGGTGCGATGGGTTGTTGATCGCTCGCTCGATGCCGCTGGGGACTCTGGTTGGTGAGCTTGGCCGCTACCGTAACGGTTATCTGGGGTGCGATCAACGCATAGCGCAACGCAAAATCAGTGGCAATTTTAACCTCGATGATACGGACGCAACGCTGGCCTTCATCGCTCAGACGCACAATCTTCGCTTGCAGACCCTGACTCGCTATTGGATGCGTTTCAGCGTTTGACACGCTCTGGAAGGACGGTTTTTACATCTACAGAAAAAAATTGCGTGATGTGAAGGGATTTCCTTTCTCGCCCGGCATACCCCTCAGAACAACTCTATTGCCAACGAGACTTTCACGTGACCCAACTGTCCCCCATTCGCATCGCCATCCGCCATGCCGTACTCTGTGCCAGCCTCGGACTCGGAGCAATTCCCTGCCTGACTCAGGCGGCCGAAGCTGGCCAGACCGATATGATCCATGATCTGACTTTGCCAGCCGGATCGCTGGATACCGCGCTGACCGCCCTCAGCCGTGCCACTGGCCTGAACATCACGTTCGCCCAAGGTGACTTGACTGGCAAGTACACGCCGGGGCTGCAAGGCCGCTTCAGCAACGACCAGGCACTGCGACAGCTGCTGGCCAGCAACGGCCTACATGCCGTACCGCAGCACAATGGCGGCTATCACCTGGTACCGATCCCGGATGCACCTGACAACGCCGCCGTGGCACTGGACCCGACAGATGTGGTGGGCGCTCGACTCGGCACCACCACTGAAGGCACAGGCTCTTACACCACCGGCACCACCAGCATCGGCGGCAAAACTCAGAAGACCCTGCGTGAGACACCACAGTCGGTCTCGGTCATGACCAAGCAGCGCATGGAAGACCAGAATCTCACCAGCCTGACCCAAGTGCTGGACCAGACCACCGGCATCACCGTAGTGGGCGGCAATGATTCGAAAAACGAGTTCTACTCGCGCGGCTTCGTCATTCGCAGCATCCAGACCGACGGGGGTGCGCCGATGTTCCGCAACGAGACCTACGACTCCCTGCCGGACATGACGGCTTACGACCATGTCGAAGTCCTGCGTGGTTCCGACGGCCTGTACGGCGGCACTGGCGATCCGGGCGGCAGCATCAACCTGGTGCGCAAGCGTGCACTGCCATACAACCAGTTGAAGGTCAGCCAATCCGCCGGCAGTTGGGACAATTACCGCACCGAGGTGGACGTCACCGGTCCGTTGGGCTTCGACGGCGCGCTACGCGGTCGCGTGGCCATGTCCTACGAGGACAAGGACTACTTCTATGATCGCGCCGACAGCGAAAAACACGTCATCTTCGGCACCCTTGAAGCCGACCTGACGCCCGACACGCTACTGGCCGTGGGTGGCAGCTATGAGTGGCGTGACATGGACGGCTACTGGGATCGCGGCCTGGTGCGCTACAAGGATGGGCGCGAGATCAGCACGTCGCGCAGCAAATCGCTCGCAGCAGATTGGTCGTCGAACAACTACAAACGTACCGAGTACTTCGCCAAGGTCGAACACGCCCTGGATGAGAACTGGAGGGTCAACAGCAGCTACACCAAGACCAAGTTCGACTCCACCCAGGATATTGGCGAAGTGGCCTGGGCCGCCGATCCTGAGAACCCGCGCTCGGCCGACGGCTCGGTTTTCGGCCGCCTGATACGCGGCTACACCAACGAACAGAACTTGTTTGATGTGAACCTCGCCGGGAAGTTCGAAGCCTTCGGCCTGACCCACGAACTGCTGGTCGGCGCCGACTATTCCGAAGTAATGCGCACCTACTCCGACCACAGCGATGCCACGGTGCCCTTCGATGTCATCAATGATGATGCGGGCTCCATTGCCAAGCCTGCCAAGCCGGACATCTACTACTACAACCCCGACTGGAACCAGCGCAAAAGCGGTGCTTACGCCACGTTCAAGGCCCAACTGGCCGAACCACTGCACCTGACCCTTGGCGCCCGTTACTCGGACTACCGCGACTACGTACGAACCGTCGTGCCGCGCTTCAACATGGATACGCCGGTCAAGGAAAGCAATCGCGGCGAAGTCACGCCGTTTGGCGCATTGGTGCTGGATGTAACAGACGAGTGGTCGCTATACACCAGCTACGCCGAGATTTTCAACCCGCAGACCGCTTACAAGTCGATCGACGCTCACCCGCTGGACCCGATCGAGGGTGAGACCTACGAGTTCGGCACCAAGGGCGAGCTGTTCGGAGGCCGCCTTAACATTTCCTCGGCGCTCTACTACACCAAGCGCGAGAACGAAGCGGTGAGCGTTGGCGGTGGTTACTACGCGGCCACCGGCGAAGTGGTGAGCAAAGGTATAGACACCGAGATCTCTGGTGAGCTGGCCCCTGGCTGGCAGGCTATCGTTGGCTATACCCTAAACATCAACAAGCAGCGCACCGCCGGTAACCCAAACAACACCGGCAAACCGATGAGTTCGCAGACGCCCAAGCATCTGTTCAAGTTCTTTACGACCTATCAACTGCCAGGTGAGTTTGAACGCTGGAAAGTTGGCCTGGGCGCGACTATCCAAAGCGACACCTACAAAAGCGGCACCGTCCAACGACGTTTGGGTGATGGCAGCCTGAGCGAAGGAGAAGCCTACTCCTTCGACCAAGCCGGCTATGCCGTGTGGAATAGCATGGTTGAGTACAAGATCGACGAGCACTGGACCGCACAGGTCAACGCCAACAATCTTTTCGACAAGACCTACTACCAGACAGTCGACGCCAGCGACGGCGGCAACTGGTACGGGGCTCCACGCAATTACATGCTGACCCTACGTGCAACGTTCTGAGAACAAAGGAACGGGGCACTACTTCGGAGTACGAATCACCCATTCGGGGCCGTTCAGGTCGCAAGCACCCCTTGTGCGGGAGGCTATCGGCCCTGGAGCGGTTCCCGACATGGGATAGTCAGTTTACTCGTGGCTCTCGCGAACGGCAGCTATGGGTCCAGGCTGTGTGAAAACGCAAATGGATCTCTGAAGAGCGCGAGCGTACGTGAAATCTGTAATGGCTTGGTTATTTAGCTAACCTAGATTTCGCGCAGAAGCGCGAAATTCTGGTCGTTTTCTAACCAGCCGGATCGCGCAGAAGGTTTTCACACAGCCTGGGTCGCAAGCGGTCATTCGAGGCTGACCCATTTCAACCCAAAGCTGCCGTTGGCGAAGGGCAGTTCACGGCCAGAAGCTGCCAGTCACTGGGCAGTTTTCGACCCTAAGCAGTCAATCAGATCTATCCGCCCCAGGTTGTCTCCCTTCAGCGGCGTGCTTGGGATCAGAATCTCAGGCGTGCTTATCTGGCGACGCCCCCGATTTAATCTGCCGCCGCATCCAGTCGACGAACGCCCGTACATGCGGTTGCCCCAGCTTCTCCTTGCGGGCAACCAGGTAGTAAGCAAAACGCGAAGGCCATGGTCGGTCCACAGCCACCACCAGCCTGCCATGACGCAGGTCTTCTTCGGCATGCTGTGACTGTACAAGCGCAATGCCCTGGCCACTGACCGCAGCGCGCAACAACAGTAGATCCTCGTCAAAACTGGGGCCTCGGCGACTGCGGTGGTCGGGCTCGACGCCGTGGGCTTGCAACCACAACGTCCAATCGGCGCGATCGGCGTCCTGCAACAGAGGGTAATGCAGGCAGTCCTGCGGCTCATCCAACGCTGAGCCGCAGGCAAGCAAGCCAGGGCTGGCGACCGGCAGCAATACGGGGGCGAACAGCGGTATCGACTCCACTCCAGGGTAATCACCCAAGCCATGGCGCAGAGCAATGTCGACCGGGTCACGCTGCAGGTCGGCAAGTTCGGCTGTGGACTGCACGCGGACGTCGATCTCAGGGTGCAGCGCACTGAAATCAGCCAGGCGTGGTACCAGCCAGTTGGAAGCGAACGAAGGTTGGGTGCTGATAGTAAGAGAATTGCCACGGGTCAGCACTTCAAGATCGAGCAGCGCGCTTTCGATCTGGCCAAACCCGCGTGATAGCCCGGGGTAAAGACTTTCACCTGCCTCGGTGAGCTGCACACCATAACGGCTTCGAGTCAGGAGAGTGACACCGAGACGGTCCTCCAGCAGGCGAATTTGCTGGCTGATAGCACCCGGCGTAACGCCCATGCGCTCAGCGGCGGCCTTGAGGCTACCTAGCCGTGTGGTTTCGGTGAAAGCGCGCAGCGCGAGCAAAGGCAACACGGAACCCATTAAAATCCAACCTTAGAAAAACTGATGTTATGGATAGCAATTATCGTTAGTAGGCCCTTAAAAGAGTATTTAGCATGGCCACCAGCAAACCTACCACGGATCAGTTTTACTAAGGTGAACACATGCAAGAACCTGCGCTTGTACTTTATACCGATAGTTCCCCTAACGGTTTCAAGATCACCATTGCGCTTGAAGAGTTGGAGCTGCCTTATCGCCTCGTCCACGTGAACATCGACCTGGGCGAGCATCGGCAGGCTGACTTCCTGGCACTCAACCCAGCGGGGCGGATTCCGGTCTTGGCGGACCACGAAGCGGGCATCGTGCTGTTCGAGTCGGCAGCAATTCTGTTGTATCTGGCGCAACACAGCGGCCAACTGCTCGAACAGGCCACGCAGCCGCGCTGGGAGGCGATTACGTGGTTGATGTACCACAGCGCGAGCATGGGCCCTTTGCTGGGGCAGCGTGTGCACTTTGAATGCTTCGAGGCCCAACCAGATCTTGTCGCGCAGAAGCGCTATCGCACCCTCACTGAAGATGCCTTCGCCCTTCTCGATGTGCAGCTCGCCACACGTCAATGGCTGGCCGGCGAAGCCTATTCGATTGCCGACATCGCCAGCTTCGCCTGGCTACACATTGCCGCGATCGTGGGTTTCGACTTCAGCGCCTACAGCAACCTCTGTCGCTGGTACCGCCAAGTCGAGCAGCGCCCGGCAGTACAGCGCGGCATTCGTCTTCCCGCTCCGGCCACGGGCCCCTGACAAAGGACTGTCTATGACGCTCAACAACATCAAAGGCGCTAACGCCGATGCCTTCGCTCTGCATCCCGGTTACCGCCGCATGTTTGCCCAGGGTCAGTTGACCCTCGGCATTTTCCTGCCACTTCGCTTCTATGACGGTGACATGGGTGTGCTTACCGGGCAGGCGCGAGTGGTCAGCGAAATCGACGAGCTGGGTTTTGCCGCAGTATGGGTACGTGATGTGCCCTTGTACGACCCGACTTTCGGCGACGCGGGCCAGGTTTTCGATCCTTTCACCTACTTGGCCTACCTGACAGCCCATACCCGAACTATCGCACTGGCAACCGGAAGCGCGATCTTCGCTCTGCGCCATCCCATCGATCTGGCCAAAGCTGCGGCCACTCTGGACTGCCTGTCAGGTGGCCGTCTGGTATTGGGCATTGCCTCAGGCGACCGCCCTGTAGAGTTTCCCGCCTATGGCCTGGACCATAACGAACGCGGGGAGCGTTTCGTGCAAAGCGTGGACTATTTCCGTCAGTTGTTGGCAGATAGTTCCTTGCCAATCGATATGCCGCTGGGGCAGCTTGATCGGGCCTACCTGCTCCCCAGGCCTGTCACTGGACGTATCCCATTATTGGTGACCGGCTCATCACGTCAATCCATGCCGTGGCTCGGCGAGCAAGCCGATGGCTGGATTACGTACCCGGACACCACCCACAGCGTCCTCGGTCCTAGGCGTCTGGCCGAAAAAATCCGGGCCTGGCGAGCGGCCATTCCTGGGGGAGGATTCCGACCGCATGTCACCAATGAATGGATCGATCTCGATGAAAACCCAGACTTCCCGCGAACACCGCTACAGGGTGGCTATGTATTGCGCACAGGCCGCAACGGGTTGATCGAACTGCTGCATGAGTGGCGCGAGGCTGGGGTCAATCACGCAGCTCTTGGCATTCAGATGGCACAGCGCCCAGCGCAAGAGGTCATCCGGGAGCTGGCGGAAGAAGTGCTGCCACTCTTTCCATCGTTAGCTGGGCCAGAGCCCCATGGGCAAAACTGGTAGCCACTACGGTGGCTGCCAGTTTAAACGGAACGCGAAGCAGCCAAGGCTAGTGTCCGCTTTGGGTCGAAAGCTGCCAGTCGCAAGTTACCGATTTCGACCCAGAGCGGCCGCTCGCCAGGGGCCCATTCGACCAAGAGCTGCCACTCAGCTCGCCGTCAGTCCGTATTCACTAGCCCGAGCATTATCAAATTTTCAGCAGAGTTAATGGGGGATCTCAAGGCGGTTCCATGTGCTGCTTGATTGTTCACACAGCCTGGGAAGGGTCTACTACCGCGTCACTGAAGCGGCTTCACCAGCTCGGCGCCTTGGTTGCGCACATTGCCAATGGCGGTGCTCACTCGATACCACTCGAAGGCCTCGGCTGGCTCGCCCAGGTTGAGCGCCATCTGCTCGGCCTGTTCGCCCGGCGTCGCGGTTTCCATCCACTCACGCGCAAGGTCCGGGGCCAAAACCACTGGCCTGCGGTCGTGCACATCAACCATTCCGCCTTGGGCATCGGCCGTAATGATGACGAACCCATCATGCTCGCCGCCAGCGAACTGGCCGATGCTGGCGCAAAGGGAAGGGCGCCCGTCCCGGCGTCGGATGTAGTACGGCTGTTTCTTCGGTCCGCCTTCATCGACCCATTCATACCAGCCGTCGATCGGCGTTATGCCTCGGTGCGGCCAGATCGCCCGGAAGAAGGGGCCGTGTGCCACCTTTTCGACCCTGGCGTTGATCGGCGCAGCACGGTCGGTCGCCCAATGTGGCCGCCAGCCCCATCTCACCAGGTCCGCCCGCGTGCCCGCCTCATCCATTCGCAGCACTGCCACCAGCGTGGTCGGCGCGACGTTGTACCGGCCAAGTGGCTGGTCGCCGACGTTGTTCCGCCAGGCCTCTGGCAGGCTCAGGGTTTCGACAAAATCGTGTATGCCTCGGTACTGACTCAACCTTCCACACATGCGCGGCCCTCCTGCCTGAGCAAGCATAGTGTTTGGGTGTATCGCCGGTGTGGAGGAGGGCGACGGCATGCTGTACGCGCAGTCCTGGTGGTGAAGGGTTGAATGACCGCCCCATCTCCATTCAGCACGGCGCCAAGTCTGATTTTCCAGATGTTATAGGGTCGTTCGCGGGAACCCGAACAAAAATGCAGTACTTGCCACCCTCCATCGATTCAAAGGCCACCAGTTTTTCCACCATCGCGGCGCTCAAAACCTTTCCAGCGTTAAGCAGCAACATGCCGTTGTCGGCGTTGAGGTTGCGCGCAAGCACCATTCCCGGCGCCAGGTCACGCGTGGTACACACCTGGACTTCAGGGTCCACCAAGGTGAGATCGCTGTGGAACGACGCGCAAACCTGGACGAAATCCTCCAGTAGTGCCGGGTCATACAACCGGCCGGCGTACTTGCGCAGGTAGAGCAAGGCCTCGTCACTGTTCATCTGCCGTTCAAGAATCAAACCCCGTTGCAGCTCAACGAAGTCCACGGCCAGCTTGAGCAAGCGGGCGCCGAGCGGGATGGCTTCACCCTTGAGCCGGTCGGGGAAACCGCTGCCGTCCCAGTGCTCCTGGTGATGCAGGATCAGGCGCGCGGCATCTTTCATGGGCTCAAGGGTCATCAGCAGCGCTTCACTTTGGCGTGGATAGTCGCGATATCGGTCGCGGTCGCTGTGCATCAGCTGGTCCGAAGGGGCAACGATCATGCTATCCGGCCAACTCAATTTGCCTATGTTGTATAGCGCCGCAGCCATGGCCAGATCGCGGCTTATCGCCTCGTCCAAGGCGTGGGCCCTACAGTAGCAACGCACCAGTTCGATGATCTGCCGATTGGTCTGCTTGGCTGGAGGCAGCCGCAGATTAGCCAACATCGAGAACACCTCAGTCCCGGTAACATAGCTGTGTTTAAGCTCTTCGTAGGCCAGATCGAGCATGTCAGCGGTCTGCTGCAGCTCCGCGGTACGGGCTGCAACGCGTTTCTCCAGGTCGTTATTGAGCAGTCTCAACTGGGCGTTCTGCCGACGTGCCAGCAGCTCCAGGCGTTGGCGCTCGCGTTCGGAATGCTGGTGCTCCAGGGCCTGGCGCAAGGTCAGCAACATCTCGTCGTCGTTCCAGGGCTTGCTGATGTAACGGTGGATATGACCGTCATTGACGGCCTTGATGATTGCGCTCGGATCGGCATAGCCGGTCAGCAAGATCCTGACGGTCGAGGGGTGATGCTGATTGATCTGCGCCAACAAGGTGGCGCCGTCCATACCTGGCATGCGCGCATCGCTCATCACCAGGTCTACCGGGCCCTCGGCCATTTGCGCCAGTGCCTGTTCGCCGCTGGTCGCCAGCTTCACGTCATAGGGTTGGCCACGCAATAGCCGACGCAGACTGCTAAGGATCGACTCCTCGTCGTCTACTAGCAACACGGTCGGCCGATAGGGTGAATTCGGGGGCTGTTGCACGTCCATGGCAGGCCTCACCTGGTCGATCGATGGAGGCACTCGAGCTCAACGAGCGCTTAGGTCAAAGGCTAGTTCATTTTTCCGCGACAGGTGTCGGGGCATGGTGTGGCGTGTGGCAGGCGAATTGTCTGGAAGGCATCTAACCTGACAGCAGGGCACCACCCATCTGCATATCCGTCAGCCCAGGGAAAAAGGATTCTCCCGGATGTCCGTGCACATAATCTGTCGTTATCGTTCCGTTCTTTACCTGCAGCGCTTGCGACGTTGTCTGAGCCTGTGGGTGCTACTGGTTCTGAGTGCGGGCAGCGGGGCCGAGCCGCTGGACGAGCCGCTCAAGCCGCTGCCTCCGATACCCACGCTGGCACCCGAGCGTGTGGAACTGGGGCGCCAGTTGTTCAACGATCCACGGTTGTCGCTCAACAGCACACTGTCCTGTGCCAGCTGTCACCGTCTGGACAAGTACGGGGCCGATGACCGGGCGTTTTCCATCGGTGCTGATGGCCAGCCGCTTGCGCTCAATACGCCAACGGTACTCAATGCCAGCCTTAATTTCCGACAGTTCTGGAATGGCCGGGTCGAGTCGCTCGAGGAGCAGGGGGATGCGGTGATCACCAGCGCTCACGAGATGGGCGGAGACTGGCGGGTGATCAAGCAGCGCATCGCCGCAGACGTGCGTTACCGTCAGGCGTTCAAGGATGCCTACCCGGACGCGGTGACAAAGGACAACATCCTCAGCGCGTTGGCCGATTACGAAAGGACGCTTCTTACCCCAGGTGCACGCTTCGATCGTTACCTGCAGGGCGATACCGAGGCGCTCACCCTGGAGGAAAAATACGGCTACCAGCGCTTCAAGGACTATGGCTGCATCGCCTGCCACCAAGGGGTGAATATTGGGGGCAACATGTTCCAGAAGTTTGGCGTGTTCGGCGACTACATCGCGGACCGCGGCAACCCCACCGAGGCGGATCAGGGCCGCTTCAACGTGACCGGAGAGGAGGCCGACCGGGGTGTGTTCAAAGTGCCGAGCCTGCGCAATGTGGCGATGACCGCGCCCTATTTCCACGATGGCTCGGCGCCTACGCTGGAGCGTGCGATCGACGTGATGTTCCAGTATCAGCTTGGACGAATCCCAAGCGATGAGGACCGCAGGCTCATCATGCTGTTCCTCAAGACCCTCACTGCTGAAAAGGCGGGTCAGCCATGAGGGTGATTTCTCGGCGCACAAGCCTGATTCTATTCAGTGGGTTGGTCCTTGTACTGGCGTCGATGCTGCTGTACTTGTACCTGAATTCCGGGTCAGAGCAGACCCAGACCTACAACGAATCCCGAGATCTCATCCGTCAGCTCAAGCAACAGGATGCTGTATGGGAAAACGAGGTGCTCAAGGCCCGGGTAGCCGTTTCCCATAACTACGATCCACTTGTGATCCCTCTCAAGGAGATGAAGCGGCTGTGGGCACGGTTCGACCGTCGGGAAGCCGAGCAAGGGCGCGATGACTCAGACCAGTGGCGCGATGCCCATGACGGTTTTCTTTCTGCGTTCGGGGAAAAGGCTCGGCTCGTGGAGCAATTCAAGTCGCACAATGCCTTGTTGCGAAATTCGTTGGCATTTCTACCCACAGCCGAGGACGGTATTCAGGCCCAGCTCAATACCATGCTGGCACCGAATCGGCAGGAGGTACAGGTATTCGTCACTGACACCTATGACCTCCTGCTAAGCGCCCTGGAGTTCGCACAGGTTACCTCTGTGGAAAGGGCTGCCGAGATAGAGGTGGGGTTAGGCAACTTGGCTGTTAACGCGGAGAACCTGCCCAAAGAATTCCAGACGCCCCTCAATCTGTTGAGCAATCACGTGGCGTTGATCCTGCGCGAGCAACCTGTCGTCAACCGCCTGCTCGAGCAGATCGAGGCGATTCCGGTTGCCGAGCGCCTGGATACGATCACCGGCCTCCTGGACAGGGATCAACAGCAGGTTGAAAGGATCAACCGTAAAAACCATCTCTACACGTTATGGCTATCAGGCTTGCTGATGTTCTCGGTCATTTGCCTGGCTGCGTTGCTGGTGCGCAGCTTCGCCGAGGTGAGACGGGTCAACAACGCATTGCAAAGCGCCAATGACGTTCTGGAACAGCGGGTCGAGGAACGCACCCTGGAGCTCCGGAACGCTCAGAGCGAGCTGTTCAACGCCGCGCGCCAGGCAGGTATGGCGGAGATCGCCACCAATGTGTTGCACAACGTGGGCAACGTGCTCAACAGCGTGAACACATCCTCTGATCTCATCGCTCGAACGTTGCGCAGCAGCAAAACCCAGGGTTTGGGCAAGGCCATGCAACTGTTCCGCGAGCATGCCACTGACATCGGTCGGTTTCTCGACGAGGATCCCAGAGGCCGGTTGCTTCCCGGCTACCTCAACCAGTTGACCGAGGCGATCGCCGATGAGCAGAAGGAGATGACGATCGAGCTGGAACGAATGAACAAGAGCATCGACCACATCAAGGAAGTGGTGGCCACCCAGCAATCCTATGCCGGCGCTAAAAATGTGCCTGAGCCGCTGTCGGTGAACGACCTGGTCGAGGACGCGCTGCGCATGAACGCAGGCGCGTTGACCCGGCATCAGGTGAGGGTAGTGCGCGACTTCGCAGATCTGCCTCTGGTGATGGGCGACCGGCATCGGCTGTTGCTGATTCTGATCAACCTGATCAGCAACGCCAAATACGCCATGTCCGGCCCCGGCAGCGACCCGCGGACGATGATCCTCAGGACGCGCATCGTTGAGGGGGGCTTCCTGGAAATGAGCGTGCTGGACGAAGGCGAAGGCATTGCCCCTGAAAACCTGCAGAAAATCTTTGCCCATGGCTTCACCACGCGCAAGGACGGGCATGGCTTCGGCTTGCACAGTTGCGCCTTGGCCGCCATCGAGATGAATGGTCACCTGACCGGACACAGCGACGGCCCTGGCCTGGGTGCTGTCTTTACCCTGAGGATCCCGCTGATCGCGGTGACGGAGCCTGCATGAGTGACATGATCAATCGCCGGATCCTGCTGATCGATGACATGCCGACTATCCACGAGGACTTTCGCAAGATCCTTGCCCCGGCCAGATCGCAGAACTCTGAGCTGGACGAGATGGAAGGGTTGTTGTTCGGCGAGCAGGTCAAGAACGAACGACCGGTATTCGAACTCGATTCAGCCTATGGCGGTGAGGAAGGTCTCGGCCTGCTGAAGCGTGCGCTGCAGGCCAGCAAGCCCTACGCGTTGGCCTTCGTCGACATGCGAATGCCAGGTGGATGGGATGGCGCTCAGACCATTGAGCACCTGTGGGAAGAGGACCCGCTGTTGCAGGTAGTCGTCTGCACCGCCTACTCGGACTATTCCTGGGATGAGTTGCTCGACCGGCTGCAGGCCCACGACCGCCTGCTGATCCTGAAAAAGCCGTTCGACAACATCGAGGTCCAGCAAATGGCCAGCACCTTGCTGACCAAGTGGGAAATGACCCAACGAGCCTCGCTGAAAATGCACCAGCTTGAACAGCGGGTAGAGCGGCGTACCCAGCAACTGACCCAGGCCAGCGAGGCGCTGCAGCAGGAGATCGAGGAGCGCAAGCAGCTGGAAAGCCAACTGGTGCAATCGGAGAAACTCGCCTCGTTGGGGCAGATGGCTGCCGGCGTGGCGCACGAGATCAACAATCCGATCGGTTTCGTGTCCTCCAACCTGGGCACTCTGGGAGGGTACTTCCAGCAACTGGTAGCGATGCTCGACGCCTATCGCGAGGCCGAACTGATGCTTGGCGCAAACGAAACCACTGGGCGCTTGCAAAGGCTTCGTGAGCAGACGGAGCTGGAATTCCTCATGGAAGACATCCCGATCCTCATCAAGGAGTCCAAGGACGGAATCGGTCGAGTGGCGCATATCGTCAAGGATCTCAAAGACTTCTCGCGGGTTGACAGCGCTCAGCAGTGGCAATTAGCCGATTTGCAGCAGGGCATTGACTCCACGCTTAACATCGTCGCGAGCGAGCTGAAACATAAAGCCGACCTGGTAAAACGGTACCAGCCGTTACCCCCTGTCGAATGCCTGCCGTCGCAGATCAACCAAGTGATAATGAACCTTGTGCTCAATGCCGCCCAAGCCATGGGCCCTGAGCGGGGGACCATCACATTGGGCACTGTTCATCAAGGCACCTGGGTGTGCATCGAAGTTGCGGATACAGGCGCAGGGATAGCACCGGAGAACATCAGGAAAATCTTCGACCCTTTCTTCACCACCAAGCCCGTCGGCCAAGGAACCGGGCTAGGCCTGTCCCTTTCCTACGGCATTGTGAAGAAACACAGTGGCGAGATAACCGTATCAAGCCAGGTCGGAGTCGGCACAACGTTTCGTGTACAACTGCCGGTAAAGCAGAGCGCAACGCTGTGATAGCGCCCGTGTCATGCTGCTGACGGGTGGGTATACCGCAATCCAAAAAGGGCAGGGTGCGTGCCCCGGCGATCCAGCCAACACGTCAATGTTTTGCAGTGGCGAGTAGCCGATAGCGCGAGAAGGGCGTGCCGTCGATATCCACCTCTCCGTCAAGGCGAAACCCCAGGCGAAGAATACCCTTGATTCGTGTTCTGGTTGGTGGAAGCAGTAGGGTGATCGACTCAAGCCCCATCTCCTGGAACGCGCGCCGTACGATCTCATCGAAAATCACCTTGCCAAGCCCCCAGTAGTCTGGATGAAGCACCAAGGCAAGATCAGCGTCACCGCCTTCCTGCTGCAGGCCGCCCCAGCCGGCGAATTCATCTTCAACGAAAAATGCCCAGGGGCCATAGCCATTCAGTGCCCATTGGGCCTCTTTTTGGGCAACCCATACCTTGCATTTGCTTTCGTCAAAATCGGGACGACCCAAGGGCATTTGGCGTAAGACATCGGGATTGTTGTTGAGCGCGATGATGTCAGCGATGGAGGCGTCGCTGAGAGGTCGGAAATGCAGCTGCATGATGTGCCTTGTCGAACTGCTGTAAACCTGATTTATAGCGCCTGCTATTCCCCGTTTCAATGAATCCTTGCACAACGTGGATTGGTCTGGCGACTAAGCACTCAGAGCCCGTTTCAACACGTCGTAAATTCTGGCATCAGCCGATTGGGCAACGTTGAAACGGATGAAATCACCCGCAGTCATGGACTGGCTAAACGCATTTCCGGGCGCCAGCACTACACCTTCATTCAAGCAGGCCCGGGCCAGCGTGGCTGCATCCGTGCCTTGAGGGAGTTGGCACCAGACATACATGCCTGACTGGGGCGTTATCCAGGGTTTGATACCAACGGCCCTTAGTTTCGCTACCGTTCTCTCCATGGCCTCGGCCAGCCTGAGGCGAACGCTTTCCATGTGTTTGCGGTACCCGCTATCGGTAATCGCCAGATGGATGATGTCCGCGGCCAGGCGGCCACCCCCGAATGTGGTCGCAATCTTGAGATCGACCAGGCTCTGGATCCAGTCAGTGCGAGCCGCGATGTAGCCGCATCGAATCGACGCGGAGATGGTCTTGGAAAAGCTGCCGATCTGGATGACACGAGAAAGGCCATCGAAGGCAGACAGCCGTGGTGCTGGAGCATTCTCGAAATCCCCGAATATGTCGTCCTCTACAATCACCAGGCTGGAGTTGTCGGCCAGCTTCAGCAGCCTGTGCGCCGTGACCGGAGACAGGGTGGCGCCGGTTGGGTTATGGATGCCTGCATTTGTTATGTACAACCGGGGAGCATGCGCTAGCAGGGCAGCGCCAAAAGCATCGATGTCCGGGCCCGTTGCCGTATAGGGTACGCCTACGATGTTCACCCTGTGCGCTTTGAGCAGTGCGTGAAAATTGAAATAGCAGGGGTCGTCGACCAGCACGGTGTCCCCCGGTTCCAGCAGAAAACGGCAGATCAGGTCGATGGCGTGGGTGCCGGACTCCGTGAGCATGATCTGCTCGAGAGGGGCTTCGATCCCGATGCCTGTCAGCCTTCGTGACAAGAATTGCCTGAGCGGCAGATGCCCAAGCGGTGAGGCGTACTCAGTCAGTTTCAGCGTGTCAGAACGGGCAACGGTTCGAAGCGCTTTCCGCAAGCCCGCTTCGAACATCCAGGAGGGAGGTAGCCACCCGCATCCCGGTTTCAACGCATCGCTAGCGGTTTCAAGCGACTGGCGGGAGATCCACAGCGGGTCCACTTCACGATCAAGCCTGGGGCCTAGTTCGGTGAGTACCAAGGGCGCCACTGGTCCGGCTACGTAGAAGCCAGAGCCAGGGCGAGAGTTGAGTACACCCTCTGCCATCAACCTTTCATAGGCCTCAAGAACCGTGGAAACCGACACTTGCATGGTCTGCGCCATAGCGCGGACCGAGGGAATTCTCGCGCCCGGTGTGTAGGTTCGAGAGGCGATCCGCGACTGGATTTCACCCATGACAGCTCGAATTCGCGTTCCGTCCCGTTTCATCGCGCCCTCAACTGTGCTGGAGTCATATGCATAACAGTTTGGTTTAAGTGTATTGGATTGTACATGGCCTGGGTGAGCCTGTCGGTGATGTACTGAGCCTTGGCTTATCGAGGACTTACCGATGGAAAAATCAGCAAGCGGGTGGATCAACGGCTTCATAGGCGTCGCCATCTTTGCGGGTTCGTTGCCGGCAACCCGAGTGGCAGTGGCCGACTTCGAACCGACGTTCCTCACCTGTGCCCGGGCAACAATTGCTGCCATGCTGGGCGCGCTTTTTCTGATCGTGCTACGCCAGCCTCGACCCAGACGGGAGGACTTGTCGCCCTTGGCCATAACAGCGCTCGGCGTTGTTATCGGTTTCCCGCTACTGACAGCATTTGCCCTTCAGCACATCAGCTCTGCTCACTCCATTGTCTTTGTCGGGCTCCTGCCATTGTGTACCGCAGGCTTTGCCGTTTTGCGGGGCGGTGAGCGACCTCGGCCTTTGTTCTGGCTGTTCTCGTTGACAGGTGCCGGGTTGGTCGCTGGCTATGCCTTGATGAACGGAGGCGAGGCGTCGGCGGTGGGCGATCTGCTGATGTTGGCTGCGGTTGCGGTCTGTGGGTTGGGCTATGCCGAAGGCGCGCGTCTGTCGCGGACATTGGGGGGATGGCAGGTGATCAGCTGGGCATTGCTGGTAGCGTTGCCGTTCATGCTGCTGCTGACGGTGGTCAATCTTCCTGCCCCTGATGACTTTGCCAGGGTAAGTACCCCTGCGTGGTTCAGCTTTGGCTACGTTTCACTGTTCAGTATGCTGATCGGGTTTGTGTTCTGGTACCGAGGGCTCGTCCAGGGTGGGATTGCGGCTGTGGGCCAACTGCAACTCTTTCAGCCGTTCATGGGGCTTGGGCTGGCAGCGGTGCTTCTGCACGAGCATGTCAGCTGGGCCATGCTTTTCGTGACGCTGGGTGCTGTGATCTGCGTTTACGGGGCTAAGAAATATGCGTAAGCACATGGCAGTGCCCAGTCAAAAAGGCTGGGTGTGGCCCGGCGTCGTCCGCCCTCGGTCTGAGTTGCATCAGCCGACATTCACGATCTATCTGGTGGGGCCGCTGATCGAGGCCTTCCCCTTACTGAGCGAGCAAGTGCGGATGGAGGTCAATGCCCTTGGCGCAGTGATTGAAATCGTTCGCCGGACGAACCTGTCGACTTTACTGCCTGCCAAAACTGCATTGGCCCATGACGATCTGCTGGCCATCCCGCTGGAGCCAGAACGCTGCAGCGAACGGCCGTACTCATGCGGCGAAAGAAGCCTTTCTGAGTGCAGCCGTGCGAGTGTTCATTGAGCTGGCTAAAGAAGAATCCAGCGATCTTGAGGCGTGAGGCTGCGTACTTGCAACGCGATGCCCGCCAGTGCAATTAACCCGGTGAAAAAAACCTGATCCTTTATGTAAAAGGATCAGGTTTAGCAGTACTTACAGGCCCAGTTCAGTCAGGCCTGGGTGATCATCCGGCCGGCGACCCAGTGGCCAGTGGAACTTGCGCTCGCTTTCCTTGATGGGCATGTCGTTGATGCAGGCGAAACGGCGGTGCATCAAGCCATCGGCTTCAAACTCCCAGTTTTCGTTACCGTAGGAGCGGAACCAGTTGCCCGAATCGTCGTGCCACTCATAGGCGTAACGGACGGCGATGCGGTTGTCTGTGAAGGCCCAGAGCTCTTTGATCAAGCGGTAGTCCAACTCTTTCTTCCACTTGCGAGTGAGGAAGTCGCGAGCTTCTTCACGATTGTTTGCAAACTCGGTACGGTTACGCCATTGGGTGTTTGGCGTATAGGCCAGTGCAATCTTTTCCGGCTCACGGGTATTCCAGCCATCCTCGGCGAGTCGGACTTTTTCAATCGCCGATTCGCGCGTGAAAGGAGGAAGTGGCGGACGCGTGTGTTCGTTGGACATGGTGGTGCCTCCAATCTTCTGGATGGTCAAGTTGAGTGGGTGTTGCTTTAACGTCAAGCGCTTGCGTGCTGTACGTCCTTGAGTAATATCTTTGCGATTTCTCTTGCACTATCGAGAACGGTGTAGTCACCCATGATGTGGGCCACGGTTATCGTGCCCTCTATCATCAAAAAAAGTTGCTTGGCCAAGCCAGCCGGATCTTTGACACCTAATTCGCTGGTCAGCTCTAGCGTGTAGTCCAGTAGCTTTTGTTTATGCAGTTTTGCGATCTGTCGAACAGGATCGTCTGCGTCACCAACTTCTCCGGCTGTGTTGATGAACGCACATCCGCGAAAACCGTCAGACTCGAACCAACTTTTGAGTACATCAAAAATTCCAAGGATGCGCGCTTCTGGCGTTTGCGCTTTTTCGCATTCACTTCTAAACCATTTCATCCAGCGTATATCGCGTGCATTGAGTGCCGCTGCGGCTACGTCGTCTTTATTCGCAAAATAGCGATAAATACTTTTGCGTGCTACGCCCGAGGTCTTTACCAGGAGGTCCATGCCCGTGGCATGAATCCCGTTTTCGTAAATCAGCTTCTCGGCAGTCGCCAGGATTTTTTCGCGTGTGTCGGTCATTGGCTTATCCATGTGGCCAGAGTAGAACGACCGTTCTCCCTGGTCAAGCATCTCTCGAAATTATTCGATTGCGCGCAAGCGGGGCGCCGGCATGCTTTCGATCAGGGTGGCTGGCTTCCCGCTGATCAGTCGCGCTCCAGTTCGGCGAAGCGGCTGGACAGCCAGGCGTGCAGCGTTTATTCCCGGCGCTACGCCCGATGAAACTCATGCACACATTCAAGCAGGCAGTACCGCGCCTGCTCCTTGCCACTGACCAGAAGCTTGATATGAACCGACAAGATTACCCCCTCGTTTCCCTCGCCATCCTCAAGGCCAAGCCAGACCAAGATTGTTCAACGTCGATTTCGTCAGGGGTAATGCCCTTGCTCGACAGCAGTCGCTTGGCGTTCACGCAGTAAGGGCAGTGCTGGGTGGTGTAGATAGTCACGTGGCTCATGGTGGTTACCCTCCTAGCTTGCCGATGGCGGAAAGTCGATATCGGTAGCGACGATGTTGTTCAGGTAGTTGGTCAGGGTCAACAGCGTGACCTGCGCCACTACCTCCACGATCTTGCTATCCGTAAGGCCCGCCTCACGCGCAGCAGCGATCTGCTCGTCACTCAACTGGCCGCGACTTGCGGTGATCTGTTGCGCCAGTGCGGCAACCGCGCTGAGTGTGCCGGCTCGGGCTTGCCTGACGGCCTCATCGCTCAGCCCAGCCTTGCCACCAAAGAAGGTGTGTGCCGCCAGGCAGTAGTCGCAACCGTTGATTTGCGAGGTGGCGAGGGCAACGACTTCACGCCCGGCGGCGCTCAGTGAGCCTTTACCCAAGGCTTGGGCGAGGCCCAGGTGTACCGTTGAGTGCGACCGGAGAGTGAGCCAGGGTCTTGAATGCATTGGGAATGAAGCCGAGACCTTTTTGAATGCCTTCGAGGGCTGCGCGCGAGCCAGTAGGGGCCTGGTCCAGCGAGAGAGTAGCGATGCGAGTCATGGTAGTTCTCCACTAGGTTGATTAAACGGCTTGTCTATCAAGCCTGGAGTCCATACTAGGGAGGCAGACTTTCCTTTCGGCTTCAGATCGTCGAAGGTATGCAACAGATCGTCTAAACCTGAGCGGGCTATGGACCGACTATCGACTTTGCTCAAGCACTTCAACCTGCACGCGTCCACGTTTCACCAGGGTGGCTTCTGTGGAACAACCCACCTGTATGGGCAGCACAGTGTCGGCCACGCCCACCTGCTGCGCTCGGGGCGTCTGGCCTTCAGGGGCAAGCGTGGCCAACTGATCGAGTTGACCGAACCCAGCCTGATTCTGGCGGTGCGCCCGCAGGAGCACCACTTGCTGGCGACCGAAGCCGATGAAGCGGAATTGGTGTGCGCCACCCTGCATTTCGATGGCGGCGCCAACAACCCGCTGACCCTGGCTTTGCCGGACTTCATCATCAAGCCCCTCGGCGAACTGGCGCATCAGCCTGACGCAGAAACGCCTTCGCGAAGGGCGCCCCATTGCCCTGATCGCCGATGAGGTCGGCTACGAAAGCCCTTCTGCGCTGGCCCGAACCTTTCGCCGCAAGGTGGGCGCAAGCCCGACGCAATGGCTGCAGCAGGATGCGGTATAACGCCTGCTCGACAGATTTGCGCGCGAGGCAATGAGCGAGGTGGCCGAGGCGCAGGAAGGGCAGACCGGGCGTCACTTGGACGCAGTGAAAAGTTCGCGACCGAGGGCTCGTGCAGTGTCCATATGATCAGTCGGATCTTGCGTTTCCGATTCGAGCAGGAGCTCGGACGTGACGACAGATGCGCCGCAATAATCGAAGATCCCATGATCAATCTGCGTCTTCATGGCATCGGCATAGCCGTGCCGCTCATAGGTTCCCCCGTCCGCGCCGCCGACGCCGACAAGATGAACCCGCAGGTGGCGAAGCTTCTTCACCAGCTTGGCATCCGAACTGAAATCGAAGGCCCAGCCATTGGCGAACACGCGATCGATCCAACCCTTGAGAAGCGCTGGCATCGACCACCAGTAGACGGGATAGACCAGCACAAGGGCATCGGCACGATCGATCCGCGCCTGCTCGGCGGCAACATCGGCGGGGGGCGGTGCTTCCCTGTGATGGACAGCGAGATCAGCCGCAGTGAACCGCGGATCGAACGCTTGCGCTGATAGGTCTGCGATTTCGAAGGAGTTGCCGGGATCGGCCAGGGATAAGCCTTCGGCGACTTGCGCAGCAAGGCTATGGGTGAGGGACTGGGGATCGTGATGAGCGACAACGATGAGTGCGTGCATGTCGAAAACACCTGCTACTGATTGAGGGCGAGAGGGCGAACCTTATATACTCTTGGTAAGTTACGCTTAGTAAGTTACTTTTGGTATATAGCCATGTCAAGCATCGAGACAAGAGAGCAGGGTTCCAGTCCGCAGCCGCGTCGGCGCATGTCAAGGGAAGAGAGATACCGCCAGTTGCTGGACGTCGCCTGGCGGCTAGTCAGGGAAGAAGGCACGGAAGCCTTGACGCTTGGACGGCTGGCCGAGCAAGCGGGTGTGACAAAACCCGTGGTTTATGACCATTTCAGCACGCGGCCCGGGTTGCTGGCAGCGCTCTATCAGGAGTTCGATGCACGCCAGACCGCACTCATGGATGCCGCGCTTCAGACGAGCGAAGCCACCTTGCCGGGTACGGCGACGGTCATCGCATCGTCTTACGTCGACTGCGTGCTTCTCCAGGGCAACGAGATACCCGGCGTGATCGCGGCATTGGCCAGTTCACCGGAGCTCGAAAAGATCAAGCGCGAATACGAAGCGATCTTCATGAACAAGTGCCGGTCGGCTCTCTCTCCCTTCACCAGAGGGGGGGCTATCGCCCCCGCGAGTCTTCGGGCGATGCTTGGTGCGGCCGAGGCCCTGTCCCATGCCGCCGCCGCCGGAGAAATCACACCCGAGCAGGCGCGGGAGGAACTGTTCGAAACGATCATCGCAATGGTCGACAGAAGCGCGCGGTAGTACGCAGAGTGTCGAGGAGGGCGGTGAGCTGAACGGCAAATGAGTCGGAACGCCAGATAGCCGCTATCCAATGTTGCACCGACCGCCTGAAAAGGGGCGAAAGCCACCGCTGCAATTGGCCGTAGCCGACCCCGATTCGCCGCGAGGCCAGCTCCCACCAGCCCAGCCCGGGCTGGGCGAGGGGTGATAGGCAGTATCTACAACCCCCGAAGCATCTCCCAGAACGATGCCGCCACCCCCATGATGCTCTCACCGGCAATCAACCCCGCCGCCGCGGTAATCGCAAACCGCTCCGTCACCCTCGGCCACCGGCAACTGACCAGCCAGGTCACCACGGCACCAAACCCCATCATCAGGCTGATCGATGCAGGCAGGATGAACGCCAGCCCCAGCGCCGCCGTACTCGGCAGCCAGCGGGCTGCCCGTTGCGGCAACAGGCTGTCCAGTGCCCCCAGCAGTACGCCAACAGCACTCCCTGTCGCAATCGCCCAGCGCGACTCCAGCGACAGCGCCCCCAGCCCCTGGGTCAGCGTCTGCGCGACCGCTTTCCAGGTCGCCGCGGCCGGTGCCGGCCACTGCTCGGTGAGCAACAAGGCCTGCGGATCGGGAATCAGCACTCGATACACCAGCACGCCGACCACACTACCGATGAAAATACCCACGCACTGAGCAATCAGCTGTTTGTGCGGCGTAGCGCCGATCGCCAGGCCAACCTTGAAGTCGTTCATCAGGTCGGTGGATTGCCCGGCCGCGCCACCCGCTGTGTTGGCGCTCATCAGGTTGATCGCCACCTGGCCGGGGGCGATCAGGCCGAAGCTGAGCTGCGACAGTTTGCCGATGGCGCCAATAGGTGCGATGCCAGTGGCACCGACCACGCGCGCCGCGACCACCGCAAGGCACACAGCCAACGGAATGCTCAGCAGCGCCATCCACCAGTCGATGCCGAACAACAACACCTGCAGGGTAATGATCAGCGCCATGGATAGCAGCAGCCCCGACGCTGGCCATGGGCTAAAACGCATCCTGGCGCGCGGCGTTCGCTGTTCAGCGGGCGATCGCCGGGGCACTTGGAACAGGCGAACCAACAATGAAGTCAGCGTCGCGCAGACCATCAGGCTCACGCCCGGCCACAACAGCCATTCCACCAGCGCGGCGAACTGTGGGCCGCTGGCGTTCGGAGCAAGCACCACCAGGGCCTGTTCGATCAACCAGGGCGCCAGTCCGCCCCAGGCCAGTGCGGCGCCGACCAGCAACGTCACGCCCACGCGAATGCCGATGATGCTGCCGAAGCCAATAAGCATCAGCGAAGGGTCGACCGTGAAGGTCAGGCGCTCGAGCGCCGGCGTGGGCGCCCAGCGCGGTATCGCCCAGACGAACCCGTCTACCCATTTGACCAGCCCTGAAAGCAGCGCGGCGCTGCATAGCACCTTGATCCGCGCCATGGCTTCGCGCCCATGGTTGTAGATCTGCTGCAGCGTTTCCAAGGTCGCCATGCCTTCGGGAAACTTCAGGCCATGGTCGTTGAGCAGGGCGGGGCGCAGGTACCAGGCGATCCAGATGCCCAGGAAGCTCACCGAGAACACCCAGGCCATCATCGGCAGCGGGTCCAGTTGGTGTCCGGTGAGCAGGGTATAGGCGGGGATCGGCGCGACCAGCCCGCCGGAGATGATGGAGGCGGCGGCTGACGCCACGGTCTGGTTGATGTTGCTTTCGTGCAACGTCCACGCGGAGCGGTTGTCGCGGCGCCCTGCCAGGCCCTGCCACAGTGCGAAACCGATCAGTAAGGCGATGATCGACATGTTGAATGACCAGCCGATCTTCAGCCCTGCGTACACATTCGAGGGCGTGAGCAAGATGCCCAGCACCGTGCCGGTGAGCACCGCCCGCAGGCTCAATTCACGTTCGATGCGAACCTGGGGGAGGGCGGTGGAGGAGGCATGTCCCATGGCAATCCTTTGTCGATGTCGCAAACGTGCTCTGGACAACTGAGCCCAGACAGCCACGAAGGTTCACTGCTGGCGCCAAAGACGAGCCTGAAGGCTGCAGCAGCCTTACGCGTGTGCGGCTTTATCTGATGTCTTAACTAAACGTCGCTTGTGATTTAGCCTGTTGGAGAATTCTGGTCTTATCTGGGCAATTATTTCCGAAGTGTCTGGAATGCTATTCAATAATGGAGACTGCGATGTACTCGTCTGAGCGACTGAAAGGTATTGATGTCTTTGTCGCTGTAGCTGATTTCGGTAGCTTCACCGCTGCTGCCGAACGACTGAGTCTCACAAGCTCGGCCGTAAGCAAAAGCGTGGCACGTTTGGAGAATCGCCTCGGGACTCGTCTGTTCAACCGCACGACCCGGACGCTGGCTCTTACCGAGGCCGGTATCGTCTTCTACAGGACGTGCACATCAGTTTTGACAGATCTCGAAGAAGTCGAGCATGTGATTACAGCCGAGGGTAATGAGCCGCATGGCAGGGTGCGGATCGACCTTCCTGCCTCCTATGGGCGGCTACACGTTCTCCCCTTGATCATGGACTTTGTCCGTCTTCACCCCATGCTGCAACCCCACATTTCTTTCACTGATCGGTTCATTGACCCTGTGTACGAGGGCATCGATATCGTCGTGCGGATTGGAGGCTCTGATGCCTGGCCAGCGAATCTTGGCCATCAGTATTTCGGGGCCCAGCGGCTGATCTTCTGCGCGTCCCCGGAGTACCTGGAGCGACATGGCACACCGCAATACGAGCGTGATCTCGACCACCATCATTGTGTTGGATACGGGCAAAGCGATGGATTCGTCAGCCCTTGGTTTTTTAAAGGGCGTCAGCCGGGCGAAATGGAGCGTCGAACGGTCTACACCCGCATTGCGGTTGGGGATGGCGAAGGCGAAGTAGCAGCGGTGCTTGCCGGACACGGTATAGGTCAATTACCGACGTGGCTAACTCAGCGTCACATTGACCAAGGAAAGCTCGTAGAGGTGCTGCCAGATCTAGCCACCGATGGCTTACCGATGAATCTGGTCTGGTTGAAAAGCCGGGAAGGGCAACCAAAAGTTCGCGTGCTACTGGACTATCTGCTTCCCAGGCTAACACCGCACGGCGCACAACCGCCTGAGCCGCTTTTAGGCTGAACGCCTGACGGAGCAGTAATCATGCACGATTCTGCTCCGTTCAGACGCCCACGCTCTGTACGAAAAGCCTTGATACTTGTTCATGCTGCGTTGAAAACAGCCTAGGCGGTGCAGAAGACCGCTGTGTGCTGATTATTTTGGGGCAAGCTTGCGAACGATAGGTATCAGCGCCAAGGCAATCACTGCCACACCAGATGCCATGTAGCCTAGGTATTCAACGCCGAGGCTTGCAATCGTCATCCCTCCAACAATGGCGCCGATGCCGATACCTGCGTTTGCTGCCGATACGTTGGTTGTGCCCGCCAGTGCTTGAGAGTGGGAAACCGAATTCATGACTCGCACCTGGCTTACCGGATAAAGCGCGGTATTGGCAATACCCCAGAGGCCGAGAGCAACGCAGAAAATCATGCCTGCATGTGCGAGTGGAACAATCGCGGCCATGCCAATCGCCAGCACTATCAGGAAGCGCGCAGTTGCTTTGATTGGAGATTTGTCGACGGCCTTTCCACCGACCCAGTTTCCGATCAGGCCGATTGCGCCAAATGCCATCAGCCACCATCCGACATGCTCCGGAGCCACGCCTGCGACTCTTTCAAGGACATCGGCTAGGTAGGTATAAGCGGTGAACATAGCCGTAAACACCACAATCGAGAGGAGCACATTCGAAAGGAAATAGGTTTCTTTAAAGATGCGTGCTTGCTTCAAAAAATCCACTTTCTCGGTACGCGCGACAGTGGGCATGCACGCCCACATCGCTAGTGCCATGATCAGCGACAAACCTGCCAATAACCAAAACGCGCCTCTCCAGCCAATCGCATTCGACACAATGGTGCCCAACGGAATACCGAGCAGCATTGCCGCCGAAATACCCAGGTAGACCTTCGAGATAGCTTGGCCAGATTGCTGTGGGCTTACAAGCTGCCCAGCAGTTTCACTGGCAGTTCCCCAGAAAACTGGTAGTGCTAACGCAGGCACTACGCGGGCCACAGAGAGGAGCCAGAAGCTGTCGGACACTGCCGCCAGGGCGTTCGCTATGGCGAAGATCAGCAAGATCGAGATGAACAATTTCTTTCGATCAAGGTGAGAAAGCGCAGCCGTCAGGGGCGGGCCGAAGATCATGACGGTGAAGGCAAAAAGGGTAACCAATTGCCCTGCTACAGAAATTGAAATATCAAGATCTCGGGCAAGCGCAGGCAGCAAGCCCACGATCAGAAACTCGGTCGTTACGATGAGAAAGGCCGAGAGGGCCAGGATTGAGATGCTCAGCCCAGCGCCCTTCGTGGGAGAAGCAGCTTGAGAAAAGGATTCATATGCAGACATATGCGGATGCCCCGGTGGAAATGCCCGCCAGTCTATTGATTATTAATTTGCCTATCTTTGGCGGTTTTTCCTCTCTCTGAGGACAATTTTTCATCAATGAAGGGGCCTGATGTCAATTGAGCGGAGTACATATGTGCGTCCCCACTGGCTCTCCAGGTTGCAGCCTTCCAAGTCGATACTGGATCATGCTTGGCTTGCTTGCTGAAACAATCCGCGCACGACGTCCCTCAACCATCGATTTCCATTGTCCTGATGATATCGGGCATGCCAATGCTGTTTGACCGTGAACCCCTCCACTTCGAACGGGCAGTCATGGACCTGTAGCCCATGCATATCGGCCAGTGTCTGCCCGATATGCCGGGGCAAGGTGCCTAGCAGATCGGTAGTCCCGATTATCATCCCTAACCCGAGAAACGCTGGCAGCTCCAGCATGATCCGCCGTTCTATCCCGGCCCGCGCCAATCCCGCTTCCAGCAGCTTCTGCCCGGTGCCGAAACTGATCTGCACATGCCCCTCGGCCCGATACCGCTCCAGGCTCATGCCATTGCCCAGGCGCGGATGCTGCGGATTGCTCAGGCACACCCAGTCCTGCTCGAACAGCACCTGCTGGTACATCCCCCCTCCCAGCCAGGGCACGAAGCCGATGGCCAGGTCCGCTTCGCCCGATTCCAGCGCGCTCTCGGTATTGCCGTCGATCCGCGCTGCCTCCAGGCGGATGCCCGGCGCATGGCTGCGCAGATGGTTGAGGATGCTTGGCAGCAAGGTGATGTGGCTGGCATCGCTGACACACAGGCGAAAGCGCCGCTGCGCAGTGGCGGCGATGAACTGCGGCTCCCAGGCGGTCAGCCGGCGCAGCGATTCCAGTACCTCGCGGCACGGCCCTATCAGCTGATCGGCGCGCGGGGTAGGGGCCATGCCGCCCGGCGTGCGCACGAACAGCGGGTCGTTCAATTGCTCGCGCAGGCGCGCCAGCCAGATGCTGATGGTCGGCTGGCTCTGCCCTAGCTGTTCGGCGGCGCGGGTCACGCTGCGGCAGTGGTACAGCACGTCGAACAGCTGCAGCAACTTGGGTTCGGGCAGGGCCTCCAGGGTAGCCATCATTGCGATTCTCAATAATCGTATTGAGGTCATTGTATAGCGCAAATAACCCCTGCTGCATAAGGTGATCGCAAATCACAGGAGGTCTGCGACGTGAAAATCTGCATTCTGGGTGCCGGAGCACTGGGGTGCGCCATTGGCGCGGCCCTGAGCGAGGCAGGGCATGAAACCTGGCTGCTGAACCGCGGCCGCGCGCATGTCGAGGCGATGAACCAGCACGGGCTGCGGGTGCAGGACGAACGGGGCGAGCGCTATGTACCGGTCAACGCGGCCATCGAAGCCGAAGACGTTGGCGTGACCGATTTGGTGGTGGTGCTGGTGAAGTCGTTTCACACCGCCGAGGCCATAGCCGGCGCTGTCGCGCTGATCGGGCCGCAGACGCTGGTGCTGTCGCTGCAGAACGGCCTCGGCCACGAGGACATCCTGGCCGAGGCGGTGGGGCGTGAGCGGGTGCTGGCTGGCAAGACCTATGTCGGCGGCGTGCTGCTCGCGCCGGGCTCGGTCCGCGCCGGTGTCGTCGGCAAACAGACTTTCATCGGCGAGCTCGACGGCCAACTGACGCCGCGCGTGCAGGCCATCGCCGAAGCGTTCAGCAACGCCGGGCTGGCCACCACGGTCAGCGACAACATCCTCGGCACCATGTGGGACAAGCTGCTGGTCAACGTCGCCACCGGTGCATTGAGCGGCATCACCATGCTCAGCTACGGCCAGCTATACAGCGAGCCGCTACTGGAAAGTACCGCCAAGGCCGCTGTGGCCGAGGCCATCGCCGTGGCCGAGCGCGCCGGCATCCGCTTGAGCCTGACCAGCCCCGAAGCTGCCTGGACACTGGCCGCCGAAGGCCTGCCGGCGAGCTTCCGCACCTCGATGCTGCAGAGCCTGGAAAAAAACTCGATCACCGAAATCGACTTCATCAACGGCTCCGTCGTGCGCTGGGGCCAGCGCCATGGCGTGGCCACGCCGGTCAACGCGACCCTGGTGGCCTGCATCAAGGGTATCGAGCGCGCCATGGCCGATCAGCAGAAGAGGGAAACCCCATGAGCCAGCCAAAAGCCTACCTCGAACACGTGGCGTTCTGGGTGCAGGACATTCAGTGGCATATCCGCTTTTTCAGCGAGGTGTGCGGCATGACCATGCGTGAAGTACAGGGTGACGTCGAGCAACCGGCGCAGTACTGGACACTCGGCGGCCTGCAGTTCATTCATCAGCCGGACTTCGTTGGCCCGGAAGGGCGCCTGGCGCACCTGGGCATCATGTGCGAAGACCTGGAAGCGGCGCTGGCCGCCGCCCAACGCTTTGGCGTCAGTGAGATGCCCCAGGGCCGCAACTGGCTGCGCCTGCCTGATGGCCTGGCGGTGGAGTTCATCCAGGCGCTGCCGGCCAAGTGCGTAGCCCAGGCACTGGCCATCGACCCGCGCGCGGAGGTGCAGGCATGAGCGTGATTGAAAAGTACTGGGACGACGCCCGCGAAGGCGATGAGTGCATCAGCCCGACCTACACCGTGACCCGCGAACGCATCCTGGCCTACGCCGACCTCACCGGCGACCACACCCCGGTACATGTCGATGAGGCCTACGCCAACGCCAGCCACTTTGGCTGCCTGGTCGCCCACGGCCTGTTCGGGCTGTCGATTGCCGACGGCCTGAAGACCCAGTGCGAGTACCGCTTCCTACCGGGTATGTCGCTGGGCTGGACCTGGGACTTCGTGCTGCCGATCAAGGTCAACGACGTGCTCCACGTACGTATGCGGGTGGGTGCGATGCGCCCGAGCAACAGCCGACCTGGCTGGGGCATCGTGGTGCTGCCTTCGGAGCTGATCAACCAGCACGGTGAAGTCGTGCAACGTGGCGAGCACCGGTTGATGGTGCCGCGGAGGGCAGCAGCATGAGCCAGGCATTGCCATTGGCGGGTATCCGCGTCATTGACTACAGCCACTTCCTCGCCGGCCCCTATGTCGGCCGTTGCCTGGCGGCGCTCGGCGCAGAGGTGATCAAGGTCGAGCGGCCGGGTAGCGGCGACGCTGGCCGCCAGCATGCATTCACCCTGGACGACCAGCAGAGCGGCTATTTCCTGCAGCTGAACATGGGCAAGCAGGGCGTCAGCGTCAACATGAAGGATCCGCGCGGCAAGGCGTTCATGCAGCGCCTGGCCGATTCGGCCGACGTGTTCATCGAGAACTACCGCCCCGGCGCCCTGGACAAGCTGGGCCTGGGCTACGCCGAGCTGTCGGCGCGCAACCCGCGGCTGGTGTACTGCTCGATTTCCGCGTATGGCCACACCGGCCCGGACGCCCACCGCGCCGGCTTCGGCCTGATCGCCGAGGCCAAGAGCGGGATCATGCAGATGGTTGGCGTGCCGGGCGAGGCACCGCCGCTGCTGCGTATTTCCCTGGGCGACATGTACACCGGCATCCACGCGGTGGCGGCGATCAATGCCGCGTTGCTCGGCCGGGTGAGCAGTGGCCGTGGCCAGCATATCGACATGGCGCTGTACGACACCCTGGTGTCGATGCACGAATACGCGGTGCAGTGTTACACGCTGTCCGGTGGCACTGTGTTGCCCCAGCAGACCGGCCACGACATGCCCACCTCGACCCTTTACGGCGTGTTCCGCGCTGCCGACGGCGACCTGGTGATCGCTGCCCAGGTCGACGATGCCTGGCAACGCTTCGCGGCCATGCTCGAAGCCAACGGCGGCCCGCCCGGGTTCGGCAGCGACCGCCGCTACCACAACCTCAACGGCCGCAACGCCCACCGTGAGGCGATCCTGGCGGTGGTCCGCGACTGGGTCGGCGCCCGTCGGGTGGCCGAGATCTTGGCGTTGCTCGATGCCATCGACATCCCCAGTGCCAAGGTCCAACGCATCGACGAAGTGCTGGCCGATCCGCAGATCCAGGCACGCAACATGGTCATCGAGCAGCAGCACCCACGCTACGGCACGCTGCGCCTGCCCAACCTGCCGTTCCGCTTTTCCGACTGCGACACCACGATTCACCAAGTAGCCCCGGACCTTGGCCAGCACAACGCCGAAGTGGCCGCCGGGCTTGGCTTCAGCCCTGAAGAAATCACTGCCTTGCAGGCGGATGGCGTGTTGTATACCTACGGAGATGCACGATGAGCGACCGCTACGCAGTGATCGGCCGACCGATCAATCACACCAAGTCCCCGCTGATTCATGGCCTGTTCGCCCAGGCCAGCAACCAGCAGCTGGAATACGGGGCTATCGAAGGCTCGCTGGACGACTTCGAAGCCCAGGTGCTGCAGTTTGGTAGCGAAGGCGGGAAGGGCATGAACATCACCGCCCCGTTCAAGTTGCGTGCCTTCGAGCTGGCCGACCGGCGCAGTGAGCGGGCGCAACTGGCACGAGCGGCGAATGCGCTGAAGTTCGAGGATGGCCGCATCGTCGCCGAGAACTTCGATGGCATCGGTTTGCTGCGGGACATCGAGCAGAACCTTGGCGAGCCGCTGCGCAACCGCCGTGTGCTGCTGTTGGGCGCTGGCGGCGCGGTGCGCGGGGCGTTGCTGCCGTTCCTGCAGGCGGGGCCACGTGAGCTGGTGATCGCCAACCGGGACATGGCCAAGGCGCTGGCGCTGCGTAACGAGCTCGATCACCCGCTTCTGCGCATCAGCCGCTACGAAGCGCTGGAAGGGCAATCGTTCGACATCGTGGTCAACGCCACCTCGGCGAGCCTGACCGCTGACTTGCCGCCACTGCCGGCTGATGTGCTGGGCGAGGCGGCCTTGGCCTACGAGCTGGCCTATGGCAAAGGCCTCACGCCTTTCCTGCGCCTGGCCCGCGAGCAGGGTCAGGCGCGCCTGGCCGATGGCGTCGGCATGCTGGTGGAGCAGGCCGCCGAGGCGTTTGCCTGGTGGCGCGGGGTGCGGCCCGACACATGTGCGGTGATCGATCAGCTGACGATTCCCTTGGAGTAGGTCGATGGTCGCCAATGTACTGATGCTGCATGGCATCAACCACAACATGTTCGGCAAGCGCGACCCGCGCCAGTACGGCACCGCGACCCTGGCCGACATCGACCAGGCGTTGCAGGCCCTGGGCGAAGAGCTGGGGGCGCAGGTCGAGAGCTTCCAGAGCAACTTCGAAGGCGCCATGTGCGAACGCATCCATCAGGCCTATGAGGACCGGGTAGATGCCGTGCTGATCAATGCCGGTGCCTGGACCCATTACAGCTACGGCATTCGTGATGCGTTGGCCATTATCGAAGTGCCGGTGGTTGAAGTGCACATGTCCAACATTCATGCCAGGGAGCCATTCCGCCATCACTCGGTATTTGCCGAGGTGGTGCGCGGACAGATCTGCGGGTTTGGTGTCGAAACCTACCTGCTGGCGCTGCGTGCAGTGATGAGCATGGTCTGAGCAGGGTGCAGGTGACGCGGGGCATGCGGCGACGGTTCCTGAAGTGACCGTAGGTGTGGCGGGTGTCGTGCTGCCTACCCATCCAGCATGGATGGAAAGCCAGTAGCGACTTCCGTGACTGCATAGTACGGTCCGCCTTCAACAAGCCACCCGGTTCGTTGCCTCCAACCCCACGGACCGGGGCTCTCATGACCTGGGAGGTCGAATGGACGTCGCTACAACGATCAGTCAACAAGAACTGGATAACGCCTTGGTCGCGTTTGCACGCTACAAAATCGGAGAAATCAAGATCTTCGACCTGGAGCAGGCAATGAGCTTCGAAGCAGGCCAAGCCTTGTCCCAAAGCGGGCTGGTCCGGTTCTCAATTACCAAAATGGTGTCAGGACGTTATCGCATCAGCGATGAAGGAGAGAACGCCATCACAGAGGCTGGGCGGGATCGCCTTGAGGTGATCCGCGCCTGACCATAGGTCCAGCCTTGCGAAGGCCGCAGTCGCGTTCTGCGGCCCTGTCGTGTCATATCACTTTCACCGCGCGACCAATGAACTTCACCGGCCCTGTCGGCAGACCGGTCGGCGAGCCACCGGCTTTCTCCAGCGTCAGCTCGAACAGTTGATTGGCCTCCAGGGGTGGCAAACTTTCCAGCGGAACTCGATAGGGTTCGCCCGGTTTGACCAGGCCAAGCGAAACCGGGGCACGCCATTGCTCGCCCTTGGTCCAGAACTGCAGGGCCATGCCGTCGGGGACCGTGTCCTTACCCAGCGGCAGCAGTTCGATCATGTGGCTGTCGCTGGCCTGCACCACCCAGCCGGGGGCCTGGCTGTTCGGCGCCACCAGCACCACCAGGTATTCCGTGGTAGAGGGGGGCGTGGTCAGCAGGGTAAACGCCAGCAGCAGGCTTGCAGCCAGCCCCGCGGCGCTTAGCCCTTGCCACAGGCCGAGGCGTTGCCACCAGCGAGCCTGCGTGCGCGGTGCGGGTAGCTCGTCGAGGCTGCGCTGGATACGGCGCCACAGGCGAGGGCTAGGGGGCTGCGGGGTAGACAGCGCGGTCAGCTCCAGCAGCCGGGCCTCCCAGGCATCCACGGCGGCGCGAAGCGCGGGGTCGGTACGCAGGCGTTCGGCCGTTGCGGCATATTGCTCCGGCGACAAGGTCCCCAGCACGTATTCCCCGGCGAGGCTGTCCAGTTCTTCGGCAGAATCGGGCTTCATTCCAGACACTCCCGTAGCGCTTTGAGGCTGCGTTTGATCCAGGCCTTGACGGTGCCCAGTGGCGCGCCCAATAAACCGGCTATCTCGGCGTGGCTGCAGCCGTCCACGTAGGCGTGCAGGATGCAGCGCTGCGGTGCGGGCTGCAGTTGTTCAAGGCAGCGGTAGATCTTTGCTGAGCCGGACCAGAGGTCAAGGTCATCAACCCTCCCGTGCAATGTTGACGCAGTTTCGGTGTCGGCATCGGTCAGTACAGTTTCACGGCGGGTATCGCGTATCGAATTCAGTGCCAGGTGGCGGGTAATGCTGTAGATCCAGCCTCGAGCCGAGCCGCGCGCCGGGTCGTAGCTGGCTGCGCGGGTCCAGATGCGGATGATCGCATCGTGGACGATGTCTTCTGCGGTGGCGTCGTCACGTGCGATACGCCGGGCAACGCCAAGCAGGCGCGCGCCTTCGTGATCGTAGAGCGCCTGCAGGGCCCGCCGATCACCCTGTGCACAGGCTAACAGGCAGCGGTGGAAGTCGAAGGGGGTGGCCGGCGAGTTCAACGTGTGTGGCTTCCTTGTGTAAGGCAAGGTACCCCGGCCATCCAGCCGGGGGCTTGCCATCGAGCGTAGATCATCACTCGCAGGGCGTAGGCTCAAGTGCGCTTCACTTGGCTGTCCAGAACACATAGTCAGCCTGGTACTGGACGATCTGCCTGGCACCTTTGTTCTGCGCCGTGCAGTCGATTGACGGCGCCACACCGCCGCGGGTGGCCAGGCGCTGGATATAGCTGACCCCCTGCATGGCGCCTTTGCCCTCGGCCGGGTTGGCCTTGACCAGTTGATAAGGAATGGCGCCTTTGTCCGCTGGTGCCACTGCCAGCTGGGTGCCGGTGACTTTCGAGCCATCCTTGGCCTGCCAGGTAGCGGGTGGGCCAAAGTAGTCGCCCACCTGTTTACCGGCACGGTCATTGAGCACTGCCTTGGGGCCGACGAAAGTCCATTCGGTCTGACCGGGGGTGTTGGCCTTGTCGCGGCACTCGTAGGTGATCTCGCCGACGCCGACGGTTTCGAGCAGGACCCGATGACCATCAGGGACTTTGACCGATTCTGGCAGCGCGGACTGGGCGTGGGCGGGTGGCAGCGCAAGGGCGAGGCTGCAGGCAAGCACACAGGCGGAGTATTTGAAGTTCATGGACAGTGCTCCTGAAAGTCATTGGGCTGGGCAGTCAGAGGCCGCCCATTAGCAATACCCGCCAATGGCCGGGCTGGATGCACTGAATGAAAAAAATATGCGTAGCGCGATGAGCCTGCCTGTGCTCGCCTACAATCTCGAACGAATCATGAGCATCTTCGCCATTGCAGGACGGCGTTAATGCTCGCACCCCGCCAACCCCATGAGGACACTGCAGATGAAGCGTTTGTTACTAGGTCTGTTGTTCACCGCGTCGGGCGTTGCCCATGCCGGTATTCCGCTGTTGAATGCAACATGCCCCGGAAATATCGAGGTCCATGCCGATAAAGGCGGGCCCGTCTACATCAATGGCAAGGAGGCCAAGCTGAAGAAATTCAATGACAACTATTTCGAGGCCAAAGGCGGCGGGGTAACGGTATCGTTGTCGATCAACCCGGACGGCTCGCCTGACGTCTCGTATACCGGTAAGAACAAAGCCAATGGCGTATGCCAGATCAAGGACTGACTGCGCGATTGCGCGGTTGGGCTGGCGCAGTGTCAGCGGGCTGCATCAGGGCGCTGGAACGGGAATTGCTGTGACCTTGAGACATTGATCATGCGGGGTACGCAGACATGACTCAGGATGACCGCTATTACATGATTTTCAGCGTGGTTGCTGTGCTGGTACTGGATTTGGCGGCGACTTATGTGTTTCTCAATGCCATCCCCTGACCCCGGTTATGGGGTAGGCCTTACTCGTAATCGGGGGCAAGGCAGGGCGTGAGGGAAACGCCGCGAAACCTATATAGCTAACAAACCTGATGCACGGTCGTCATGGCGCAGTAACATGGGCCCACCAAAACCAAAAAAAGGGCAGGCTGCTTGGCAACATTTCCCAGTTTTCGATGGGGCTGCAGGAGCGTGTCGCATGAGAAACTCAAGATCGCTAGCAGGCGCACTACTTGTGTCCGGGGTAGCCACGTTGTTCACGGCAGGCTGCGCACAAAACCCTGATGTGCGTGACAGCCACGATTATACGGCTGGCACTACCATGAAAAGCCCACCCGCCTATCTGGGCTGCGTCAAAGGCGAGCTACAAGGGAATGTGAAAACCTATGAAGTCGAGGGTGATAACACGGTCAGGCTTTTCGTCGAAAGCACTGACCCCGACAAGGCAGAGGGTCTTGTAGAGTTGCGGGGCACGGGAAGCGAGCGCCACTTCACGGCCTATCAACGTGATGCCTGGTACGACCATGGCAGGTTGCTGGATGCTGCACTGATGTGTTCAAAAGCGTAAATCTCAGACCCAAGTCAAAAAGCCCGCCGTCGAGAGCGGGCTTCTTGTCTGAGGGGCGAATAACCTTGCGTGCCCAAGAAACGGCCTATGGCTTGAGCAGCGTTGTTTTTTGCATTTGCCGGCCCCGCCCGTAATAATCGATGCATTTGGATGGAGAGTCGCAGGTGGAAGCAAGAAGCGTAGTCGCTGAAATGTTCATTGGGATTCCGACGCATTTCTGGGTTTTGCCTGTTGCCGGCCTGGTGGCCTACTACGGGCTGAAGTGGTCCGCCAGATCCAGTAAGCGTGCCACCCTGCTACAAGCCTCGACTTACCTGTTATTGCTGGCGCTGGCAGTTCTGCCCAACGGCTTTTATGCACTGTTTCCTCCTGCGCCCGAGCCTGATGTGCTATTGAATCAAACGCCGTTGACCAACTATGCAGGGCGCTTCTACCTGGATGCGTTCTATGTCTTCAGTGGCTGGGCGCTGAGCAAAGTGGTCAAGTTGAAGTTCAGCTGAGTCGCAGTTCGTTACCTGATGCGCTGACGGGATCAGTAATTGCATACCCCTTTGAAACCGGCGCATCTGGGGGATACGGCAATGCTCTCTGAAGATCAGTACATCATGTTTGTGATTGTCGGCAGTGTGCTGGTCCTGGATATAGCAGCCATCGTGTTGTACAGGGGAGCCAAGCCCTGAGCCCGCGTTTGGTTCGCAATGGGGCCGGAGCATCATGACGACTTCAGCTTTTCTGCTGTACCTGCAGCACCGAACCCTTGTCGTCAGTTGCCAGCAATCCGCCGGCGTCGGTGTCGTCTGATTGTCGCTCGGCAAGTGGTACGTCCGGCGAGCGAAAGAGGCTACGGCCTTGTTCACCGGTTTTAAGGGTGACGAGTTTGCCATTCTGATAGAAGAACTGAGTGTGGTTGGCGTTGGTTTGCATGGTCTGAAGCCCCTGCCGAGTCGTGGTGTGATGTCCCTCGGGAGTTTCACTGTTGCGGCGTGCCCCCGGCTACTGGCAGAAATATCAGGTGCGCTACACTGTCCCCGCTTGGGCGCCGTCCTGCAGCAAGACTTTGGTTGATTAGTAACGCGGCGTCACCGCCGTTAGAATGCAGCCTATCCATAACGGTCGATTGCAAATGCCTGACTTTCGTATTTTTATCGCCACGGTGTTGGTTGCCAGCCTCGCCGGTTGCGCAACCCCTGGCAAACCCACAGCCAGCAAACTTACCCAAAAGTCGCCGCAGCAGTACGCCGCCTGTGTCCTGCCCAAATGGCAGGCGCTGGCACCCCAGGCCACGCAGAAGTCGATAGCCCACGGCTACCGGCTGACGGCGCCAAGCGCCGTGGCAAGCGACGATGTGCTTGACGTAGTCGAAGCTCGTGAGGGCAGCCGCGCGACCTTCTACAAGGGCAGCTTTCTGTCTGGCGACAAGTTACGCCAGGCTGCCAAGGAATGTCTGGACTGAGTCAGTAACCCGAGCTTGCTGAGCCGCGCAGATCTCCTGCGGTTACCCCGCCTCATCCCGCTTGTTCAAATGCTCGCACTTCACCTGCGCCTCCTTCCGGCTCGGGTAGCTTGGCTTGAGCCGCTCCTTTGCCTGATTGTCATAAATGTCGAACCCTCCACAAACGGTAGCGGCGTAGTAGCGGCTGCCTACGCGGAACGACTCCTTTTCGATCGGCACAGCGGGAACGATAACGAATCTTGGTTGCATTTTTCGTGCCTCCCCAGGCAGATGTTTAAGTATTAGTCTCGCCAGTGGTAAGCATCAAGCAGGCTCATGACGAAAGGCGCTTAGTACCCGTCCGTCACCATCGGTGATGGTTATCGCTATTCCTGATCCACAGTAGGGGAACACTTTTTCACCGGGGGGCTGTCATGGCTCTTGGATAAGCCGCTATTCGCTAGGCTGAAACCCCGCCAAGCAAGGGATTGGCGGTTGACTGAAGTTCAGCTAGGTAAAGTTAGGTAAAAGCGGCGGCGGCATATAAACTGATCAGTCTTGTGGTTTGTACTGTCCGGTTAAAGATGCCATTGATGAACACACATCCGTTGCAGCCAAGTGCTGAACGCGGGGCGTTCGCCCATTTCGAGGCGTGTCGCAATACCCAGCAAGGCCCCGTGGTGATCCTTGCCTCCGGCGCTTCTGCCAAACAGTTTCCACTGGGCGAGTTTGCGCATTTGCCCATCATCGCCATGAATGGCTCGGTCGCCATGACTGCCGAACACGGCATCAAACCCTTCTTCTACGTGTGCACCGACAAAAGCTTTTGCCAGCAACAGCCGGCCTTGTTCGCCACTGCCGTGCGCGACAGCGAACGCCTGGCCCTGTGGCCAGAGCAGTATGCGCGTGCCGATGTGCCAGCCCACACCCAGTGTTATGCCTTGCAGAAAGCCGTCACGCCGGGGCTGCTGGACGGTTTGCGCGGACATGGTGACAGTTGTGTGTGCAACCGTGCTCTGTGGAGCAAACGCAGCCGCTCCATCGCCTTCAGCAAAAACCTGGCCCACGGTTTCTTCGATGCTCGCACAGTAGCTTATGTGGCCTTGCAACTGGCTTATCACCTGGGCTTTGAAGAAGTGTTGCTGGTAGGGGTAGACCTCGATCAGAGTGCCGGGCGCTTTTACGAAAACGGCCAAGGGCAGTGTTCGCCGTGCGGGCTCGACCAGCATTGGGACAGCCGCATCCTGCCGTCGTTGAAGCTGATGGCCAGGGAAGTGGTCAGCGAGCATTTCCACGTCTACAACCTGTCGGCAATATCACGCATTCCCGCTGAGCTGATACCCAAGGTCACGCTCAGCCAGGCGCGGCACATTGCCGGCTGCGCAATGAACTAAGCAAGAAAGCGGGTGCATGAAAGACTGTGGATGCGTACAGTTGGGCGGTCGCAACTTGCAGGAGCCTGCTATGTCCAGCGCATTCACGATCATGCCATCGCCCGTCGGCATGCTGACCCTTGTGGCCCGTGGCAATTGCCTGGCAGCCGTATTGTGGGAAGAGGAGCGGGAAAACCGCGTACGCCTGGGCGCACTGCACCGGGACGACCAGTGCCCGGTACTGCGGGAAACCGCTCGCCAGCTGGGCGAGTACTTTGACGGCAAGCGTCAGCGTTTCGAGCTGGCGCTGGACTTTGCCGGTACTGAGTTCCAGCGCCAGGTGTGGGCCGCGTTGCTGGCGATACCGTTCGGCGAAACCCGCAGCTACAGCGACATTGCCCGGCAGCTCGGCAACCCCCGGGCGGTACGCGCGGTTGGCGCTGCCAATGGCCGCAACCCGATTTCGATCATCGCTCCCTGTCACCGGGTAATCGGTGCGTCGGGCCGCCTGACCGGCTTTGCCGGTGGCCTGGCGGCCAAGCAGTACCTGCTGGCGCTGGAAGGGCGGCAAAGCCTGGCGCTGGACCTGTAAGGCGTCAACCGAACCCGCTGGCGATCAGGCAGGCCAGCACGGCCAGCACCGAACCGGCGATCAGGGTGTATTGCCGCCGCGCCTGACGTGCGCGGGGCTCGACCTCACGCAGGTACTCGCCGGGCGTAGGCGCATCGGGCCGATGGCGCAATCCCTCGGCCACATCGGCGAGTTGACCCTGAATCAGCAAACCGACCAGGTAGTAGGTGCAGGCGTAGCTCAGCAACGCTAGAAACAGATAGATCATGCAAGGTACGGGTCCAAGGGCAGGGTGATCGCACTGGCACTGCGGGTGTCGAGTACGATCAGGCCTTCACTGTGGTCATCCAGGCTGGCCAGCAACTGCCCCTGGCTGTCCCATGCGGCAGAACCGCCGGCACCGATGAAGGTGTCGGCCGGCCCCACGCAGTTGGCCATCAATACCGGCATGCCCAGCTCGCGTGCCACCTCTGGGTAGTGCGCATATCCCTCGCGGATACCCTTGGCGTTTTTCGCAACGCTGACCAGGTACAGATCGGCACCGCGCTCGCGGGCCACGGCGGCATGCGCCAGGAACATCGACTCGTAGCAGATCGCCGGCGCCACCCGGTGTTCACCTACCTCCAGCAGCAATGCCTGATCACCTGAGGTGAAATAAGGCAGCTCATCATCATGCAAGCGCTGCTTGGCATAGGCCTGGCGCGGCGCCCCAGGGCAGAAGATGGGCATGCCGATGCGTATGCCGTCGGGTGTCGGCAATGGCAGGCCCACGGCAACCGTAATGCCCAAGCGGTCGCACGCCGCCTGCAGCGGGTCCAGGCGCGTGGAGGTGACGGGTAGGGCGGCCTGACGCGCCACACTCGGCTCATAGCCGGTCAGTGACAGCTCGGGAAACACGACCAGTTCGGCACCCAGGGCAGCAGCCTGCTCGATGCAAACCAGATGGCGCTGGAGGTTGGCTGGCAAATCGCCCTTGAGCGACGCCAGTTGTACGGCGCACAGTTTCATCAAGACCCTTCCTTGGTAGAGGTTCAAGTACCGAGCATACTATTGGCACCAACGCCTGTACCAGTGAAGGGTTTTCAGGAAGCCTCGAGTGCGCAACGCAACGCACCAAGATCCGCGCAGCCGCGGTGCCTTGTGCCATGCTGTCCAGTGACAGCGCCATGAGCAGGGCACGCGCGAGGCGGGCATGGTGCCACCAGCAGAGGAAGACGGTAATGGCACGGTTTCGGCGGCTGATCGCCAATATCCGGGGACGGGACCTGGCGGTGGGCGATATCCATGGTCACTTCCAGCGCCTGCAACAATGCCTGGATGCGGTAGGGTTCGATCCGGCGGTGGACCGCCTGTTCAGCGTAGGTGACCTGGTCGACCGTGGGCCGCACAGCGAGGCAGCGCTGGAATGGCTGGCCCAGCCTTGGTTCCATGCCGTCCAGGGCAATCATGAGGCCTTGGCAATCACCCGCGTGCGCGGGGGGCGGCTCGACCTGGGCATGTACCGCGCCGCCGGCGGTGGCTGGTTTCTCGACTTGCCGCGGCGCGAGCAACTGCGTTTCGTGGAGCGTTTCGAGCAGCTGCCGATTGCCATGGAAGTGGAGAGTGCAGACGGGCTGGTAGGCCTGCTGCATGCAGACAGCCCGTTTGCCGACTGGGCAGTCTTACGCTCCTGGCTGGAACTGGATGACGACCCTGACGTGCGCCAAGTGTGCCAGTGGTCGCGTCGGCGCCTGAAAGAGGGAGACACCCAACCGGTGCAGGGCCTGCGAGCCCTGCTGGTCGGCCACACCCCGGTGCTGGAGGCCAAGCTGCTGGGCAATGTGTGGCACCTGGACACGGGGGGCTGGTCCAGCGGGCATTTCACCTTGGTCGACATGCGCACCTTGCAGCGGGTCAGCCCTGGGCCAGATGCAGCAACAACGCCCCTGCCAACAACACCAGCATGACCCCCGAGGCCCGCTCCAGCCACGCCAGGCTGCGGGCGAATCGCCGCAGTACCCGCTGGTTGCCGATGGCCACGGCGACCAGCAAGTCCCAGAGCAGGACGATGCTGAACATCCATACGGCGTAGGCCGTTTTCCAGCCGGGGCTGACGCTGGCGACCATGCTGGCCAGGCTGGCATAGAACAGCGCGTTCTTGGGGTTGAGGATGCCGGACAAGAAGCCCATGCCCAAACTGCGCCACCAGCCATGCACCCGCTGGCTGCCGGTGACTGTGCCCAGGCTGGTTTGCCCGGCATGGCGCAGGAACAGCACGCCGATGTACAGCAGGTAGCTGGCGCCGGCCAGTTGCAGGGCGGTAAATAGCAGGCTGCCCTGCTGCAGAACCGAGAGCCCGGTGAAGGCGATGACGATGAACGCACCGTTGGCCAGTGCTATGCCCAGGCAGGCGCCGCTGGCGATGCGCCAGCCGCTGCTGATCGCGTTGCGTGCGACCAGGAAAAAGTCCGGGCCAGGTGAGAGCAGGGCAAGGAAGTGGGCCAGGGCGATGATCATGAATTGTTGCATTGGGGGCTGCTCTACGGAAAAAACCGCAGTCTGCTGCCGGGCCCGTTCTGGCGTATTGAACAATATTGCACCTGCAGCAGCCTTCAGTTTCCGCGGTACTGCCCCGGCGTAACCCCCACATGGGCCTTGAACACCCGCTGGAAATGGCTCTGGTCAGCAAAGCCAAGCTGGTAGGCCACTTCCGCCAGGGCCAGCCCTTCACTCAACAGTTGCCGCCCACGATTGACCCGGGCATTGAGCAGGTAGGCATGCGGCGTGAACCCGGTAGCCGCACGAAACGCGCGGATCAGCTGATAGCGCCCAAGCCCCGCCTCCCGCGCCAACACCTCCAGGCTCAATTGGGCAGGGTCCTGGTGTTCGATGCGTGCAAGCAACCCGCTCAAGGTGGCGGCTTCCAGGGCGGGGGCCGCTGCCAGCGGTGGGTGTGCGGAAACGTCCAGGTCCCCCAGAAAGGCAATCAGCGCCGCATCTTTCTCGCCGTTGCAGGCACTGGAAAACAGTAACCTGTTCAGCGCGCAGAACTGCCGATATACCTCAGCCTCCCTGCAGATACGCACCGGTTCGCCAGCTTCGATACCGCCAAGGCCCGACTCCAGGCGTAACTGCGTCAGCCAGTCGGCATCCACATGCAGCATCTGATAGCTCCACGCCAGGCCGGGGGCCGGGTTGCAGGCATGCACGCGGTGGGCCGGGACCAGTACCAGCGTGCCGGGTGCCAAGTGATGCTGCCCGTCGGCAGCCCCGGTGAAATGGCTGCGGCCAGCATCCACCGCACCGATGGAAAACGTCGGGTGGCTGTGGGCCTTGTAGCAGGCCCGGCTGTGGCAGGCGCGCCGGCTTTCGACATGTGGCAGGGCCGGATCGCGCCACAGGTCGGCGTGGGAACGGGGCATTACAGGCTCCTCGGTATTGCCGGCAGGTTAACAGGTACCGTGAACCCGTACAGTTTTTATCGCTGGCTGTTACTTGACCGCAGGGCCCGGAACGCGCCGAAATAGAGGGCTGTTGTCAGAGGAAAACGAGAATGGACCTTTCAAGCCTGCTGCTTTTCATCCCTGCCTGCTTCGCCTTGAACATGGCGCCAGGGCCAAACAACCTGTTGTCACTGCACAACGCCAGCCGTTACGGCCTGCGCACCGCCTGCGTGGCCGGCGGCGGCCGTATCCTTGCCTTCTGCGGCATGATCGCCCTGGCAGCGATGGGCCTGGCAGTGGTGTTGCATACCAGCGAATACCTGTTCCTGGCCATCAAGGTGGTGGGCGCGGCCTACCTGTTCTACATCGCCTGGCAACTGTGGCGCGCACCCGTGAGCGAGACCGTGGTGGCAAGCGATCACCCTGGCGGCACTTGGCGCCTGGCGCGCCAGGAGTTCTGGGTGGCGGCCGGTAACCCTAATGATGTCCAATATAGACACTGGTGACACCTGTCGACCAGAGCCGCCGATGACAACTGGCGGCAATCTGCCAGACGCAGCCGCTTAGGGCAATCTAAGAAAGTTGGGCCGGTTCCCCCCAGCGCTTGGCAGCCTCTTAAGTAAACCCGGCACGAAAGTCGTAACACTGTCTAGCTCTCTACTTAAAAGCTGATGTACACTCGTATCAGGTATCGGAAATAGTGCTTGTCAGGTTGGTGCACAGCTCGTCTTTATTGCACGTCATGTTGTTTAGCGCCGTCGCATCAATAAATAAGATAGCACTATATGGCCGTTGATGTTTGTTTATAGAAGAGCGTCATGATCAGAGACTATTTATATGGAATGGATATCAACGAATAAAGAATGGCTCTTTAGCGGAGTCGCCATAGCCATGCCGCTAGCATTAATTGGCTGGTTAGTTTCTAGTCGAGGAAGTAAGCAGGCCCAGAAAGGCGGCAAAAACTCAACAAATATTCAAATTGGTGGTGACTTCAAAATAGGCGGCAGCAAGGATGATAAATAGCCAAACCCAAAAAGGTGGAGAGAGCTCTACTAACATCCAAGCTCAACAAATGGTGGTGCATGTTGGTATTGATGAAAAGCGTGCGAGGGAAATTTATCAAGAAATGAATCTGCAGTTGAGGAGTGACTATAGCGAAGAAGCCCTCAAGCTGGCAAATCTTAGAGTGTCAGAGTTCGAACAAAAACTAATGCCTAAAATAACTCAGGTTGAAGGTGCATTGGAGGCGTTTGCAGATCCTAGCTTCCAGCTCCTTCTAGTTGAAGCCCAGAAAACCGCAGCTTCAACTGAGCGGCCAGCAGACTATGATCTTTTGTCCGAGCTATTAATACATAGATTTCAAAAAGGTGAAAATAGAATCGCACGAGCTGGCATTAGCCTTGCGGTAGAAATTGTTGATAAAGTTGCTGATGACGCCCTGCTAGGTTTGACTGTAAGGCATGCACTAGACAGCTTCATTCCCTATACAGGAGACATCCAGGAAGGGCTTGATGTTTTGGATGGTCTATTTGGGAAGCTATTATATAGAGATCTTCCGGTCGGGCAGGAATGGCTTGATCATTTGGATGTATTGGATGCAGTGCGCATAAATGGCTACGGCTCCTTAAAAAAGGTAGAGCAGTATTACCCTATAGCGTTGTCAGGTTATATTGACGTCGGCATTGAGAAAGACTCAGCAAATCATCAAATGGCCATTGACATATTAAAAGGCCAGCGATTGCCAGTCAATATATTGGTTGAACATGCTCTTAATAGTTCCTACCTTAGACTTCGTGTTTGTCATAGAGACAGCATTGACAGGCTGTCATTAGCCACTCAAGTTATTCAAAATGGAATCGTGAGCCCCGTCCAGCAAGAACTTTCTAAAGAGCAAAAGCAAGCCATTCATTCTGTGTATGAGCTCTACTCCAGAGATGAGGGAGCTAGGCAGGCTAATGTGAGAGAATTCTTGGAGCAGTGGGATAAACGTTCAAGCCTAAAGATTCTTAGAGCATGGTGGGATAATATACCCGTCGCCTTCAGTGTTACATCGGTGGGTAAAATTCTGGCACACTCGAACGCTCAAAGGTGTGATAAAAACTTACCGCCTCTTGATTGACATATTAACGAAGGTCGTATATTGACTGATTCGGATCGCGCTCTCATACGAGTCAGAATCTGCCCATTAGTCAAGCTCTAGGTGTCACATGCCGGAAGTCGCGCTCGTACCGAAGTTTTTGAAGTCGTTCGCCGCAGAGCATGGGTTTCAAATTCACGACTGCTTGTACGGGGCTATTGAGATTGGCGGCGAGCTCCCGATTCAACAGTCCGCTGCCGCCGTATACGGGATCTGGGCTCACATGCCCGCAGCGCCCAAAATCGGACTAGCAGAAGTGCCAGGTTTTTCCGACTGGTACCCCGTATACTGGGGCAAGGACATCTCCCCCGTGAGCCGTATTAAGGCCCACGTTCAAGGGCACAGGAACGGTAACATCGGCCTGCCGAACATTGCTGAATTGAAGGGCGCACGCATTGTGTTCGGTGCCGTTTTGGTGTCGGAGTACCAACGCTTTGAGGCCCTCCTGCATCAGCGTTGCCCTCCATTTAAGGGAACGCCATCGGTTGGCCGTCAGAGCACGGTAGTGAGAGTGCGGTGAGGCTTCGCGGCAATCATGACGGACGGGCCATCGACGCACTGCCGCCCGCTCACTGCCCGCTGTTCACCTTAACCTTTGTGGTGTTGGCGATTGGCTGGTACCGTTCATGTCAGGAATAACTATCTTTCTGAAGAGCTCTGCAGCCCGATTTCAGTTTGTCGCCAACGGCAGCTTCGGGTCGATAGCTGCCTTCTCATTAGGCACTGCTTAGAAGGGTCCAGGAAAAATAAGCTAGGCTACCGTAACCCTAATGATGTTCAATATAAACACTGGTGGCTGGCACCTATCGACCCAAAGCGGTCTGTCATAACGCCCAGCTTCCAACCTACAATTGTCGCAAGTTATTGGCTGGTATCAGGATTCACTTTAGGCTTTTTTCAGACTCGGCTGCCTGAGTGCTTGGTTCGCCGTACATTGCGGCCACTTTTTCTGGGTCATCAGTGTACACCTGCGCCTTTAACCAACTCACTACGCGCACAACCGGATCTCTGGCTTGCCCACGCCCTTGGTTGATATTATCAAATCCACGAACAACCAAATAAATTCCCGCCGTTAATAAAATCACATAAAAATTCAGATCGTTACCCGGCCACCAGTCCGTCTGGCCATGTGCTCGATACGATGCGATTGCAATTCCTGCAAGAGCTTCAGACACGCCGTACGTCACTCGCCATATTGTTCGCACCCAAAAAAATAAAGATCCGACTAATAAAGTACAAAAGCCAACAAGCAGTGAAGATCGGTCGCTCAGGGTCATGTTATTCCATGCAAACTCATACGCATCAAATATTAACCCCCCAACACCAAACGCAAGAATCAAAAAAACAGCACTAGCAATCCAAGCCAGCATGCCAGCTTTAAAGCAAGACCAAGCTTTGCGGAGTCCCTTACTTTCCGTGGAAGAAATCAATGATAGAAAAAATGTGATGGCTGCGAGGGCCGATGAAATCATAAGTGGTAAGCGAAAAAAATCAGCTGCGCTCCGTGTGTAGATTACATAAGCAACACATCCAAGAGAGACTAAAAAAATAGCTATCAATAGAGGGCCTTCGACACTTACCGTCCAAGTGCCGCCTGGCTTCTCTGCGTATAAATCTTCTTTCATCATCCATATCTCAATCTATGATAAGTGTATTTAATACATGCGTGAAATGCGAAAAAGCAAATCATGGGCATGGCACAAGTATGCTACCACAATGTTAACCATTGTTTGCATTCAGATCCCAAAACAGAACTGGCCAACAAAGTGGAGAAATATATCACCTGAGGTCTCCATGACGCACCTGAATGACCAGCGCGGACTCCGCGTTATTGGTGCCCAAGAAACGCATGACGTTGGAGTTGTGGTCAGTCAGCCTCATTTGCTAGTGTCCGCTTTTGGCCGATAGCTGGTAAGGGATCCATCATCCCCACATTCCAACCGTCCACCTGATTCCCGATGCTGTGCTCCCGATTTCTTTCTGGAGCCAGCCCGCCATGATGCGCCCCGACAGCAAAGTCGAAAAAGTCTACCTCACCCCAAGCCCGTGGACTTTCGAAAGTCCATCGACGGCCTCACTGCC